>NZ_JAGWCV010000030.1:0-44117 GCF_020657735.1 Clostridioides sp. ZZV15-6383
AATAAGTTTTTTTAATATTTCGTTTTTGTTAAACATAAAAAGTGTGCACCTTCCTTTATATAGTGATATTTAATATTTTAATTATCACCACTTTTTAGAAGAATACACACTTTATTTTAAAGACCCCACATCTATAAACTATAAATGTGTATTCTCTACTATTTTCAATAATAAGATGTACTTTTTTACTAATCTTCAGTTCTCTGTAACCATTCCAAAATAAAATTCATATAAATTAGTTCTACTGTACGATTGAAACTTTAATAATGTCTCCATTTTTTCTCTCCAAGTGAACTACTTCTCCAGTTAAATCATAATCAAATGCTTTTACTAATATTTCAGTCACCTTTTTACCATCAACTACATCATCTTTTCCATTAAATAAGTCCAAAGCATTATTCTCAATCATTCTCTTTGCAAAGTTTACAGGTAACTTTATATGTATTTTATCACCTGTATGTGATAAGACTCTTATTCTTAAAAACTTTTCTAAATTGTTTCTCGGTGTTTGTTTTGATGCCATGCTATTAAATCACTCTCCTTTATTTTTTATTTAATAATAAATTTTATTCTTAAAAATATCTTTATATGTATTTATTATGAAAGTAACACTATTATTTTCTAATTTTGGTTTACACCTATTCTTCTTTAATATATTTATTTGATGAATATCTATAATTTATAATAATTGTATATTTTGAGATTTTACTTTACAATTATTATATCTAAATTTAACAAAATATCTTATTAGAATATTTTAATTAAATCAAAATTTGTTTATTATATATCAAAAATAAATTAGTATATTTATTTTTGATATGTCAGGAGGATATATTTATGAATGAAATAATCAATAACATTTTAAACACTTGCAAACAGTATACATATATTTTGCCACATAAATTGTTAAAACCATATATAGCACACTATACAATATCCATTCCAGATACAAGTATTAAAGAAAATCTTACATTAATACCTGATGCTAGTGGATGTATGATATTTAAATTTGATAAAAAAGGTATGGAGAGTGAATTCTGGGGAGCTACAACAAAAACTACTATTGTAAAAAATGATATAGAAAATGTACTTTTTAGAGTATTTGTTGAGTTTAGTCCAGGTGGTGTATATTATTTGACAGGTCTTTCTCAAAGAGAATCTACAGATTTAAAAATTACACTTGAAGATTTTAATACGTTATTTAACTTAGAGATTAATTCCATTTTTGAAAGAACAGGTACTATAAAGGAATTAGTAGAACAATTAGATATGTTATTTTTATCATACTTATTGAAATCAAATATAGTAGATATGACTATACCAATTCTTGAAAATGCCAGAAAACAGAACTCTATTATGTCTGTCAAAAACATTTCCCAAATCAGTTGTTATAGTGAACGGCATTTAAACAGGATTTTTAATAATTCTCTTGGCATGAGTGTTAAATCCTATCTTAGATTACTTCGTATAAATATTGTGCTACAAGAAGTACAAAATAATAAAACACCATTTGCAACTTTAGCACAAGATATTGGTTATTATGACCAATCCCATTTTATAAATGATTTTAAATCTATCTGTGGTGTTAATCCAACAACCTATATAAAAAACTTGTCCGATTTTTACAATGAAAAGTATAAATTTTGATATACAATCATATAAAATTTATATTTAAGGAGTGACTTAGAATGATAGAATCAAGATGTGGAATTTTATGTTATGAATGTGAGTACAAGGAAAAAGTTAATTGTATAGGATGTACATGTATTGAGAAACCTTTTTGGGGTGAAGAATGCCCTATAAAATCCTGTTGTGAAGATAAAAACCTTACACATTGTGGTCTATGTGATACATTTCCATGTGAAATGCTTAATCAATTTGCATATGACAAAGAACAAGGTGATGATGGAAAAAGAATTGCTCAGTGCAAAAAATGGGCTGTTGTAGCCTTATAATATAATTATTATAAAGTAAGTCTTTTAAACTGTTGTAGAGCAATCTGCAACAGTTTTTATAATTAAATTTAAAGGTTATTTAATTAATTTAATAGAATAGTAATCTATTGATTCGGTCTGATTACTAAAATTAGAAGCATAAAACCTTAATATCTGTCTACTTAAAATACATGTTACAAAATGGAATTAAAATAGACTTAAATTTTGTTTTATGTTAAAATCTTTACAGTAATAAACAATTTTATTTTAAGGAGATAATTTTATGAATAATTACTTAAAATTTGCTACATATCAACTTATAGGCTTTACATCTTCTATACCTAGACTCATTAAAATTAAAAAGAATCCTGATAAATTTAGCTTAAAAGAAAAATTTGAATTTATGCAAAAACAAGCTAGAAAATCTTTAGATATAGTAAATATAGAACTTAATATAATTGGTAAGGAGACACTACCAAAAGAACCACTTCTATTTGTTGTAAATCATTCTAGTATGCTTGATAGCTTCATATTAACAGCAAGTGTAGAAAGACCAATTGGATGTGTAATTGCAGATGAACCAGTGTGGAGAAATATACCTATATTTAAAGAATGGGCAAAGTTACTAAGATGTGTATATGTAAACAGAAAAAACAATCGGGAAGGTATAAAAAGTATTGCTGAAGCCTCTCAAAATATACTTACAGGTCAAAGTATGGCAGTATTTCCAGAAGGAGATTTAACATGGATTAAAGAGCCAAATTCACTAGTTTCAGATTTTAGAAGTGGAGCTTTAAAAATAGCATATAAAGCAAAATGTCCTATTGTTCCACTAGTAATAAAAAATTCAAAAGATACTTATGAAGGATACCAACCTATTGGCAAAATTAATTCTGTTCCTGTTGAAGTCGAATTTTTAGAACCAATTTATGACCATATTGAAAATCCTAGACTAAAGTCTTCTGTACTAGGTGAAAATATAAAAAATAAGATGATAAAGACAATAGAAAGTTTTAGAAAATCAGATAAAACATTTAAAGAATTTTAATATTAAAATTTATTGACTAAAAAAAATTTTAATGTTAAAATTCTTTTTAAGAGGTGATTAAAGTGGCAAAAAATACAAAGCAAACAACGGTTCATATTGATGAAACGCTACTTAAAGAAGTTAAGAGAATAGGAATTAATGAAAATAAAAGTATATCCCAGATAATAAACGAATCAATAATAGATTATGTATTAGTATACAGAGAAAACGAAGATAAAGAAAAAAATGAACATGATAAGAATCTAAATGAAACAATAAATGCATTTAAAAAAGAAGAAGAAAAAAGAATTCAAGCAAAAAGTGCTGCTAGAGCTATAGCAGAAGCAAAAAAACGAGTTCTTTACTAAGAAAAACAAAAATCGGTACAAATTAAGCACCGATTTTTTTATATTAAAAAAATTACATATGAAGAAGTTTTGAAAGAATTATAAAAGATGCAAATTCCAGTTTGTACTACATAGAAAAATATGAATGTTTAGAGGTGAAATTATTATATGAAAAAGTATATCGCATTATTAAGAGGTATCAATATAAGTGGTAAGAACAAGATAATTATGTCTGAATTAAAAGCAAGCTTTGTAGAACTTGGTTATTCAGAAGTTTCTACATACCTTAATAGTGGTAATGTTGTCTTTTTAAGTGATGTAGATGACAGCAAGGTTATCTCAAATACAATAAGATTAATGATAAAAAAACAGTTTGAATTGGAAATACCAGTTTTTATTATTTTACAAGAGGAGTTAAAAGATATACTAAATAATGCTCCTAATTGGTGGGGAGATAACAACAAAGAAATATATGATAATCTTATTTTTATGTTTCCTGACTTATCTTATGACGAGTTTTATGATGAGGTTGGAAATCCTAAAGAAGAGTATGAAAAAGTATATCATTATAAAAATGCTATCTTTTGGTCTTTTAGTCGTAAAGATTATAAAAAGACAAATTGGTGGTCAAAGACTGCCAGTTCAAATGTAAGTGATAAGATTACAATTCGTACAGCAAATACGGTAAGAAAAATAGTTGGAATGCGATAAAAGATAACAAACAGCCGATAAACCTCAAAAAATAGGTATATATCGGCTGTTCGGAAACTTATAAGAATATAGTCAAAAGTTATGATGTTTTTATTGATAAAATAAATTTAAAAATGAGTCCAGAAATATTTATATGATTCTGGAAATACTTATATTTATTCTTTAAATTAAATCACCAACAACTTTTACTTTTATAAGAAGTGCATTACCAGGAAGGTATGCAAGCGGAACATCTTCTATATTTAATACTTCTACAGTTTCTTCTTTAGCACCTGCTTTTAGAGCTTTATTTACAGCCTCTTTTTTTGCATCTTCTATGGCATCTTCCCTAGACATTTTATCTAAACTGTATACTTTTTCTACATCTCCACTTATTTGTCCTAAAGCTGCACCAATAGCATTTGCAGCAGTATAGTGAGGAGGTCTTATAACATTACTTATACCTCTTAGTTTTTCAGGAACAATTATACTTCCTCCACCAGTTAAAACCAATTCAACATCATCTTGACTAGTCTTCATTTGGTCTACAGCATCTTCTAATTTTAAAATAACTTCCTTATATACCTCATCACAATACTCTTTATCTAAATTTTCAACATTACTTTTTCTATCTTCAAATGCCATATCTAACTTTGTAACAACATCTGATAAAGTTAAAGTATCTCCACCAAATATTATTGCATCTTCAGTTATTCTATATCCCACACTTTCAGGACCTATCTTTATATTGTCTTTTTCGCCTTTTACACATGTACCACCAGCAAGACCAATAGTTAAAACATCTGGCATTCTAAAATTTGTATGTACTCCCCCAATTGTAACTGGAATTGATGATTCTCTAGGGAATCCATTGTATAGTACACCTAAGTCACTTGTAGTTCCTCCAACATCTAGTACTATTGCATTTTTTACTTCTGATAAGAAAGAAGCCCCTCTTATAGAATTTGTTATTCCACATCCAATTGTAAAAATCGGGTATTTCATTGTATACTCTAAATTCATTAATGTTCCATCATTTTGACTGAAATATATTTGTGCATCTATACCTAAATCTTTAAGTGCTTTTTCAAAGCCTAAAGATACAGCTTTGCCTACTTGAGATAATGCAGAATTTAAGATAGCTCCATTTTCTCTTTCTAATATACCTATATTTCCTATTTCATTTGATAAAGATATAGGTATATCCCCTAAAATTTCTCTAACCCATTTTGCAACTTCTTCTTCTTGTTGTTTATTTACTGGAGCAAATACTCCACTTATTGCAACGCTTTCCACTTTATCTTTTATTCTATTGCAAAATTCTACAACTTCATCTTTACAAAGTTCATTTATCTTTCTACCATCGAACTCGTATCCACCAGATACCAATATTGAATCTAACTCTATTTTTTCTCTTAAATCTTCTGGCCAATCTATAAAAGGAGGAATGGCAGTAGTTGCTGGTTTCCCTATTCTTATCATAGCCACATTATTAAGTCTTTTTCTTTCTACAATAGCATTCGTACAATGAGTTGTACCAAGCATAGCATATTTTATTAATGAATGGTCAATTTTACTTTCATCTATAACTTTTTTTAAGGCATTGTAAACACCAGTTTCAACATCTTTTGTAGTTGCCACCTTAACTGAATGAATTACTTTTAATTCCCCATCCAGTATACAAGCATCTGTATTTGTTCCTCCAACGTCAATTCCTACACGATACATCAAAATTTCCTCCTAAACTTTTATTTTCCTTGTAATTCTTCTACTGTTTTATATTCAACATCATATCCAAAGTATCCAGGTCCAACTGTCTCAATTCCTTTTTCTGTTCTCCATTTTTCATTACAAGGAAAAGCTACTACCATAACACGAGAACCGTATTTTATTCTTTCTGTAGTTATTGGAAATCCAGTTTCTAAATCTAATACTGCTATCAAGTCTGGTGTAATACAAAGTGGTGTATCACCTTTTTTTGCAATTAAATTCTCATTTTGGAATAATATAGAATACTCTCCATCATATTCATTAATTCCAGCAAAAAAGGCATGTCCTCTAGTAAATCCACCTTTCAACTCTCTCTTAATATCAATTACTTTTCCTTCAAACAATTTGTATCCATTTAATTCTTTTAGTATACTTTCAACAGCACCTTTTGAATCGGATTTATTTTCAAGTAAAAATCCTCCTATAGTTTCAGCTATTGTAAGTGTATTACCTATAGCAGCTTTTTTAACTTGAGCCCCACTTAAATTATAGTCACTAATAGAAGAACTTCCTCCCATTTCTACAGTTAAGGTTCTAGCCAGTCTTTCTGACCAAATTCCATCCACAGGATAAAGAATAGCAGAATTACCTTTTTCATCAGACATTACAGCAGGAGATGCCTCATATCCTTCAAGATAAAAAGTTACCATTTGAGCTTCAGGAAAAGCTCTCCCCATAGAATCTGCGTCTAAGATAGGAAGTCCTTTTTTTGCAGCAACTGCTATTGGCATAAGTGAATTTATGCCACCTATTTCTATAGGAATTATAACATCTACTTTTCTATTTAATAATTTTTCCATTATCTCTAAAGGTGTAGTTAATTCCACTTCAGAAAGTAATTTTTCTATTGTAATTACAGGAGAACCCATACCAGATACTGGAACTACTAGAGCATCATCATCAAGTTCATCCAAGCTTATTACTTTTACAGGACCATACTTTTTAATTGCTTGTTTTGCAACTAATTTACCTACATATGGGTCACCTCCACCTCCAGTTCCAAGTACTGCTGCACCAACCGCTATTTTATCTACACTTTCTTCTGTTAAAAATCTCATGTTACTTTCTCCTCATATTTCAATTTTATTTTATACTTTATAAACAAACTTCATTATACTGCTTTGTCTATTTCTTGCTTATTTTTCACTGAACAAAGCACTTTTCCAATAATAGATTGTACTATAAATCCTGCTATAAATCCATCTAAAGGAGCTATAGTAGTAAGAGTTATAAATCCATATGTTGAAAGGTAAGTTATTAATATACCAATTATCCAAGACACTATTGAACGTTTAACTATTGGTTTATATAATACACCTTTATCAAAACCTTTAAGCTCTTGCTTTACTATGTAATATTCTGCTGTATATACACCACCAACAGGTGCAATTACAATTCCAAGTAAATTCAAAAATCCTATAAAACCTTCATATATTCCAAATACAGCTAATAATGTAGCCACAATACCAAGAACTATAGTTAATACTTTCTCAGGAGCTTTCTTAAGTACAAGAGCTATACTTAGTGATGCTGAATATACATTACTTGTATTTGTAGTCCATTGAGCTAATGTAAGTACAATTATACCTGGTATAGCAATTCCTAATGTAATAAAAATTCTCATAATATCAGAAGTCCCCATACATTTTACTAATATTATTGAAACTATTATCATAAAAGCATTTCCAAATTGTATTCCTAAGAAACTTGAAAGTGCACAATCTCTTCTACTTTTAGCCCAACGGCTTATATCAGGAGATACTATTGCACCAACTATTATTATACTCATTGATAAAGAAACTCCACCTGCAAATGTCATAGTGGATTTCATATTATCATCAACTGGAATTCCATTTGCTCTAAAGGCTAAAAATATAGTTAACATCATAAGAATTAATAAGAATGGTACTGAATATACACTAAGCTTTTCCATTGCCTTATATCCATAAATTGCAGTACTCATCATCAAGAGACCACCTATAAGACTTAAAATCTGCATACTCACATCTAGATTAAATATATCTTTTATTATTATCTGTGCATTTTGGGCAAAGAAACCTACTTGAACTCCAAACCACCCTAATAGAGAAACCCCTATAACTAGAGAAAATATTTTTGCTCCAGCTTCTCCAAATACATACTTTGTTATCATAGATGTAGATAAACTTGTAGATGAACCAACCAAAGAGCATGTAGTATACAAAATTGCAGAAAAAAATGAACCAACAATTACTGACAATATTGCTTGTTTCATTGGCATACTCTGTGCCAACTCAGCCCCTAAGATAACAGATGATAAATCCACACCTATTGCTACTAAAACTGAAAACATAGCTACCCAACCACGTTTTTGATTCTCTGGAATCTGTTCCAGAGCATAGTTAATTTTTTCTTCTTCCATTTTCATCCCTCCATTTAAATCGTAAAGCCACTGACTTTAGCATATTTTACAATTTTCTAATTTATAAATTTATTAACTATCATATTTTTATACTTTTCATTTAATATATAGTTTTAAATTTTCTGAAATAAGTTTATAATAAAAAACGCCTCTTGGAAAAATCCAAGAGACGAATATAGATCCGTGTTACCACTCTTATTAGTAAAAATTAATTTTACTCACTCATTTTCTTAAGGCGAATTAAACCACTATTATAATATAATTACAATAGTATTCTCCAAAGTCCTTTTCACATAAATTCCAATATTAGTTCTCAGCCAAATCTAACTCTCTGTAAAATTCCTTTATGCTACTTTCTTCTTCTACGAATATATAATATTGATTTGTAGTTAATTTATGATTTATATCATAATATATATGCAATATTTTGTCAACTTAAAAAGTCAATTACTTGCATTTTTTAGTTTTATATGTAATTTTTTATATTATTACTATACTTATATTATGTATTTTTTTTAATTTCATCAAAATTTATCTTTTTATACTTTATCATCTATAAATTTACAGCATGAATAATATACACTTAAATAATTAATTTTATATAAAATATCTTTCAAAGTATATAAAAAAAATATTATATTTTAAAATTACAAAACAAAAAGCTATGATTTTACGTTCATAGCTTAATATAATTATATTTTAATAGTAATTTTATTGAATTATATCTATTGAATCTTCAACTTTTATAATACCTTCCTTTATAACTTTTACAAAAATTCCCTCTCGTGGCATTACACAGTCTCCTGTCAATTTTTTAATTTCACATCCACTGTGACACTTTTTTCCTATTTGAGTTACTTCAACTTCACATTGCCCTATTCTCAACTTTGTACCAATAGGTAGTGAAAATACTTCTATTCCCTCTGTAGTTATATTTTCAGCAAAATCTCCAAATTTTAATTGGTCAAAACCCCTCATTTTCATTTTATCTATACTTTCTTTTCCAAGTAAGCTTATTTGACGATGCCAGTTCCCTGCATGTGCATCTCCAACTATTCCATGATTTACTTTTAATTCTGCACATTGTACAGGAACCTTAATTACACCCTTTTTCTCACTTATATTTATTGATACTACCTTAGCCATATTTCCTCCAAATTTTCACCCATATATTATTAATTTACTCGAACTTAAAATCTCCTGATTTTCCACCATTCTTCTCCACAAGATGTATATTACTTATAACCATTTTTTTGTCAACTGCTTTACACATATCATAAATTGTAAGTGCTGCTAAAGAACATGCACTTAAAGCTTCCATTTCTACTCCAGTTTTTCCAAGAGATTTACAAGTTGCATATATCTTAATAGCAGACATAGAATCATCTATATCAAACTCCAAATCACATCCAACTAATTTAATCTGATGGCACATTGGTATATTTGAAGATGTATTTTTAGCTCCCATTATACCTGCAACTTGAGCTACAGATAAAACATCTCCTTTTTTTATCTGACCATTTTTTACTTTTTCTAAAGCTTCTTGGCTGAGAGTAATTGTAGCTGTTGCCACAGCTGTTCTTTTAGTATCATCTTTTTCACTTATATCCACCATCTTGGCATACCCTTTTTCATTTATATGTGTTAACATTGCTTATCCTCCAATTTCATACATACGCCTATTTGTATCACTACATTTATTTTCTATTAAATGATGCTTTTCTGGTTTTTGTTTTATTATATCTTTCATAGATTCTCTAAATAACAATGGTTTATGTAAAAATGGTTTTATATCTATCTCTTCTTTTGAATGGAGACATAATTTTATTGCACCACTAGAAGTAAGTCTAATACGATTACAAGTGTTGCAAAATGAACAGCTTAATGGAGTTATAATTCCTATTCTTCCTTTAGCTCCTTTAAACATATAATATTCTGCTGTGCTTTTCTCATCATTTTTAACTTTATATAAACCATATATTTTTTCAATCATTTCTTTTACATTAAAATAACCCTTTTTATAAACTCTATTAGCCTCACCTAATGGCATCAGCTCTATAAATCTTACATCAATTGGTGATTTAACTGTTAAAAACATAAAGTCTTTAAGTTCATCATCATTAAATCCACTTATAGCAACACAATTTAGCTTTACTTTTATGCCTAAATTTAAACACGATTCAATCGATTTTAAGACATCTTTTAAATTTCCACCTCTTGTTACAGATTTATATTTATATTCCTTCAAAGAATCTAAACTTATATTTACTTTATTTAAACCACATTTTTCAAGCTCAAATATTCTATCAGAAAGTCCAATAGCATTAGTGGTCATTCCAATATTATTTATTCCACATTCTTCTTTTGTAAATTTTATAAGTTCATTCAAGTTAGGATATAAAAGAGGTTCTCCTCCAGTAAATCTAACTTTTGTTATTCCTTGCTCTGCCATAGCCTTTATAATAAATTTGTAATCTTCAAAACTTAAATTTTCATTTATATAATTTTTATCAAATTTTACATCTGGTGGCATACAATAAACACACCTTAAATTACACTTATCTGTAAGTGAAATACGAAGGTAGTCTATTTTTCTTCCATAATTATCAATCATACTCTATCTACCTCTTTGTCTATTTTTTATCTATCTAAATTATGTACTATTCACTTTTTTTAGTGGCACATTCTGTAGCTTCTCCTCTTAAAATCTCTATACCATGGTCTAAAACATCAATGATAAAACTCAGATTTTCAACTGCACCTTTTGGACTTCCAGGTAAATTTATTATTATAGAATTTTTTCTTATTCCACTTACACCTCTACTTAGTATAGCTTTTTTGGTAATTTCTGTAGATTTCATTCTCATATATTCACTAAGACCTGGTATCTCTTTTTCTAACACCTCTTTAGTTGCTTCTGGAGTTATATCTCTTTTTGAAAAACCAGTACCTCCATTAGTAAGAATTAAGTCTATTTTATTGCTATTACAAAGTTTTATAATATTTTCCTTTAGCATTTCCTTATCATCTTTTATCAATATGTATTCAATAACTTTGTAAACTCCTGTATTTTCAACAAATTCAGTTAATTTTTTTCCTGTTATATCTTCTCTTTTTCCTTCATATCCTTTATCACTAAGTGTTATAATTGCAACATTAAACATATAATTTCACCCCTCTATACATTGATTACGCCCCTATAAACACAAATCCATTTAATAAAATCTACTCTATTTTATTTACTTTTTCCTCAGTAATATAACATATTATATTTATTTTTTTAATTATATCACCTATTAATACATACATTTTTTATTATTCCAACGTTCTCAAAATGAAAGATATTACTTTATAACTATATCAAATACAAAACTAGTATATATGTAATTTATATAACAAATGTGCGAGTACTTTCAATTTCTATAATTATTATAACATTATTAATATTTTTCTCTACCAATAAAATTTTTAAAGTCTATACCATATATTATATAATATAATTTTACTTATTTATATAATATCAGCCTAATTTTATTGTCATAATGATTAAAATTCTCTCTTATATTAGTTTTTTCAAATAAAAAAAGGCACCCATAAAATTTTTAAAAGATGCCTCTTTTTAACTATTTATATTTTATTTTCCAACCACATCATTATCATCTTCTAAAATAACTGCTGTTCCATAAGCAAGAATTTCTGCTGCACCTTGCATAACTGAAGCTGAAGACAGTCTGAATGCTATTACTGCATTTGCACCTTTAGCTTCTGCATCTTCAACCATTCTACCTATGGCAATTTGTCTTGCTTCTGTAAGCATTTCATTATATCCTGTAAGTTCTCCTCCAACAAGATTTTTAAAACTTGCTCCTATATCTTTTCCAACATGTTTTGCTCTTATTGTACTACCTCTTACTAGTCCTAAAACTTCTGATATCTTTTTGCCTTCTACTTTTTCTGTAGTTACTATTAACATAATATATCAACTCCTTAGTATCCTATTTAATATATTATATCATGTAATCCATAATCTTTTAACAAATATTGTAACTTAATGTTTCATTAGCAAATCTATACTATAAAATAATATGTTCTATTAACTAGTTATATCTTTTATTATTAAAATATATAATCTTATCTAGTCAACTCATCATACAAGCTTAAATTATATTCTACATTTAATTTTAAGTCTTTAGTCTTTTTAATCATCATTTCACTAAAGCTTCCTTTTTCAAACCATATATTTTGTATATCCAAAAGTTCTACTTCTTCTAAAATTACATCCATCTTAGACTGTTTGTCAATAATGGCTACAACATCAATATTGTGTGGAACATCTTTTAAGCACTCATACACATCTATACCATCAATAGGTTTCTTCTCTTCATCTATAGCAACAACTTTATACATATTCTTTTTAAGTTCATCTAATATTTTATATGCTTTGCTTTCTTCATCGCTATTATTTAGTATTACTGCCCAAGAATCGCATTTAAGTAAATTCATAAACTCTCCTCCATATAAATCCTACTCTATTTTACAATCATAGCTAATTAAACTCTAGTTAATTTTTCATACTCATCAATAGTGTTTACATTTAAAAATAAATCTTCTTCATCAAAGTATATATAGCTTTTATCTATTTTGTCTATAAGGCTTCTGAGCTTTAAATCATTTTCCCCTATACATAAAGATACCTTATTTATTATACTCTTTTTATATCCAGAACACAATGGTTGTAACTTTCCATTTGTCACCGAAATCACACTTTTGTCATCCATTTCATTAGCTATTCTTTCAACCACTTTATTATTTAGATATGGCATATCACATGCAACTGTAACTATATCATACTTTGCATATTCAAGAGCAGTATATATTCCTCCAATTGGACCAACATTTTTTACTATATCATTATAAACTCTAATATCATATTTAGAATATAATTCTTCATTATTAGATATTATTATTACCTCATTAAAATTTTTAAATATCTCTATTGCAATTTCAATAAAAAGCTTTTCATGTAGCTCAAGAAAGGCTTTATCTCTCCCCATTCTAGAATTTTTTCCTCCAGCCAAAATCACACCTGTTCTCTCTATACAAATCGCCTCCTCTAAAATAATTTTATTTAATTCATATATATTTGAAAAATGGCGCACTAGCGCCATTTCAACATTGACTTATTACTCAAAGATTTGAATAATTTTTTCTTTAAATGCATTCATAAGCTTTTCTTTTTCTTCTAAATATTCACCATAGCATTCATATTCTCTACATATGCAATTTATAATTTCACTTGATGTGAAGTTTATTTTTTCAAGATTATAGTTATATAAAATTTCAACACTATCAATCTCACTTATACTATTAAATATATAAGTATACATATCTTCAATTATAAACTTACTGTCTTCTTCAAATTGGCATAATAGTTGTTCTCTATTCTCCTCTAGCAATACATTTTCTTTTATAAACTCTACAAAGTTTTCAAAGTCTTCTGTATTGTTACATGGCTCTATTTCAAATAATATTCTAAAAAATAAATTCCATGGAAATTCCGTATTTAATCTACTTCTAAAATGATTTCCTAGGTCTTTACAAAATTTATCATCAAATGTTGGTTCTCTTTCAAATTCTATTTGATCATTAAAGTTTATATCCTTATTTACAATTTCATTTAATCTTGCAAACTCATCAAGCATAAAATTGCCTAAAACTTCATCACTTATATCTTGTTTATTAAAAGAATAACTTAATATAGTTTCACATGGTTTTTTAAAATCCACAACGAAGCCTATACTTTTGTTCATTTTTTCAGAAAAAGCATCGTATACTAATTTCGCAAACAACTTTTCAATTTCTTTTTTGCTTACTTTCATATTAAAAGCTTTTCCTGAGTGAAAGTTTTTATAAATGCTTAAAAGCTGATTATCTATCATAGTAAGATTATTCTTTATAGAGTCCATCATATCCTTTATAAATTTATCAGCAAGTAAATATGTATTATTTTTATAAATTATTTTATGTTCAATTTCACTCCAAAACACATTTACAAGAGATTTAATTTGAAGTTCAAATTTTACTTCTCTATCTAAATATGCAAAAACACCATCTATTTTATATATTTCAAATCCATTTTTTTGCTTATTAGGTTGCCTTTCAGACAATTTTAATTTAATGTTCTTATTTTCTTTATTATAATAGTTTATTTTGTCATCTGTTTTATTAAAATATCTTCTTAAAAGTCTATATATCTTGTTTTCATCTTCAATAAATCTGCACTCAATTCTTAAACCTATTAAGTCAGAAACATTATGAATAAGGTTACTTGCTTCTCCATATTTCTTTAAATATCTATTTCTAATTATCTTTTCCCTTAAACTTGATTCTGATTTTATTCTAGAGTTTACATTTATATATTCTTGATTCTTTTCATCCAAAATATTTTCAAAATACTCTTCTATTTCATCTGATATAGTTTCTAATGTTGGAGACATTGTTCTCAACATATCAATAGACTCTTCAATAAAATCAAATTCTTTTAATCCCATAAATTTTTACACTCCTATGTTTAATAACTGTTAGCTATTTCAGTCCTTTATATTTAATTACACTCTTATTTTAACATTTTTTCCTACCATAAGTAAGTATTCTCCAAAAACCTTCATATATATTTCAAATTAATATTAATTTATTTAGCTTTTTGACTTTTATTTTTATTTTTTTACTAATTTAGCATATAAAACAATAGTCAGTAGTCTAAATGAATATAATTCAATAAATTAGACGAGAAAATATATATTTATTATAATTTTTTGTCATTTTTTATATAAAATTATTTTTATACAAATATATAAAAATAACAAATCAATACTTAATCAAACAAGAAATATAACAATTAAGACTATGTCTAACTAGATAATAACTCAAAACATCCTTAAACATCCTTTTAACTTGTGTAAAGTAATTAAAATTAGATAGCTAAATTTGTTTTATATAATTGAATTTTTTATATGTACTTAAAAATACTTATTAGAAATTTACTAAATTTATAAAATTTTTCTCATGAACAAGTTGCTAAATTACTTAATGGCAATTTATTTCTGATTCCAAAAAATAAATTGCCATTAAGTAATTTAGTGGCAATTTATTTAAAAACATCTTTTTATTCTTTTATATAATTTCTAAATATATTAAATAAAACTATCTTTAACTAAAACCCTATATATATACCTATTGTTAAAAATACTAGAGATACAGCTGTTAAAATCAACAATATAGGCATTATAAATCTTACCCATTTTGAAAATGGAATATGAGCCACTGCAAGTGCTCCCATCAGTACTCCTGAAGTTGGAGTTATAAAATTTGTAAGACCTACACCAAACTGATAAGCAGTTACTATTACTTGAGCTGATATGTTAACCAAATCACCAAGAGGAGCAAGTACAGGAACTGTAAGTGAAGCAAGACCTGAAGATGATGGAATTAAAAATGCCAATGCAGCTTCCAAAAAGAATGATAAATATACAAATATAACCTTTGGAAGTCCTCCTAAAAAGGCTGCCGCGGAATTTAATATAGTATCTATTATAAATCCATTTTGAGCAATTATTACGATTCCACGGGCTAAAGCTATCGCAAGAGCTGCTGATGCTAAATCTTTTGCTCCATCTATAAAACTTTCTGAAATTTCAATTTGAGATAATCTACCAACTAAACCAGAAAGTACACCTATCGCAGCAAAACACATTGATATTTCTGGAATGTACCATCCTTGACTTAAAACACCCCAAATCATTATTGCCATCCCTATTCCAAATATAGCAAGAACAGACACTTCTTTAAAAGTAAACTCTTTTATTTCTGTTGAAGTTTGGTTAAGTATTGATTTATTATTTTTATCTATTTCATATACTATTGAACTTTCAGGATTTTCCTTTACTTTCTTAGCATAATACATGACAAACGCTATACTGATTAATATATATGCTATAAAAATAACTACTCTGTATGTTACTCCTGAACCAGGAGCAAGTTGAGCTAGTGCCTGTGCAATACCAACTGAAAATGGGTTTATTGTTGAAGCAGCGGCTCCTGCTGCTGCGCCTATAAATACAATTGCTATGGCGGTTAGAGAATCATATCCTAATGATGTCATAAGTGGAACAAATATCATATAAAATGGTAATGTCTCTTCTGCCATCCCAAATGTAGTGCCTCCAAGTCCAAATAAAATCATTGATATTGGAATTATAAGAAGTTCTTTTCCTTTAAATTTAGATATAACTGATGCTATTCCTGCCTCTATAGCTCCAGTTCTATTTACAATACCAAAAGCACCTCCAACTATTAAAACGAAGCCCACTACCTCAGCTGAATCAATAAAACCTTCTATTGGTGCTTTAAAAACATCTGCAAATCCTTGAGGATTACTTTCTACACTTTGATAAGTTCCTGGTACAACTACCATTCTACCTTCTACATCTTCTCTACTAAATTCACCACTTGGTACTATCCAAGTCAATATTGCCATTAAGACTATTAGTAAAAATATTATTGTAAAAGTGTGTGGTATAATAAATCGTTTCTTTTTACTGTCAGTCATTATAATGTCCTCCATACTTTACTAAATTTTAAATCTTTCTAGGATATTATTTAATCTCTCTGACTAAAGTTTTCCCTTTTTATAAATTTTTATTAGTAAAGATACAAAATAAAAAGCTAGCTTTTAAAACTAAAGAGCTAGCTTTTTCATTTTTCTTTAAATTAAGGATTCCACATACTATTTTACTAATTCAATTTTTTCATTATAATTTAAGATTGTTTTTTTAATATCTTTAGATTTCATTATAGTTGACATTACAGCAAAATCATCACAGTATTTTAATGTTTCTTTGACATTAGATGGTAAAATTCCCCCAAGTGCAACTATTTTAATATCAGTAATCTCCTTCGCTTCTTTTAAAAGTCTAATTCCTTTTGGATTTACTCCTTCTTTACATTTAGTTTCATATATATGTGATAATGTTATGTAATCTATTTTTATGTTTTGATTTCTTATTAATTTTTCTAAAAACTTTACTTCCTCTATTTTGTGTAAAGATAATCCTAGTATTTTATTTCTATTAAAATTACACTTATTTTCAATTAAATTCAAGAATAACTTAAAGGGAAGATGAATACCTTGACAATCTACTTTTTCAAAAAATTCAATATTACTATTTATTATAAAGTTAACATTAAACTTATTCCCACTTTCTTTCTGATTTATATTAGTTTTCAAATTTTCATTCGATATTTGCTCTTGAAAATCTATACAATTGATTTTGGTTTTTATTTTTATATATAATTTTTTTAATTCTTCATATTCTAAATCTTTTTCTCTTATTATGATATTTTCTACACCACTCAATATAGACTCTTTAATAACTTCTAAATATCGTTCTTCGCTACACAACTTTCTATTTGTTATCAAATACATTTAAAATCTTTCCCAATCTTTAAATACATGCTGATAACCAATTGAGTTTAACATTTTCTCTACATCTTTAACAGTACTTTCATCATTTATCTTAAATTGAGCAGTATCATGTTCATCTTGAGAGTGACCTCCTATATCAGTAGATACACCTGCACTCAACTTAGTTACTCCTAAAGGTATTATATGACTTCTCATTTCCAAATTCTCTCTAGTCGATATATTTATGGCTGCATGAGGGTCAAATAATCTCATACATACCATAGCTTGGACTAAATCAGTATCACTTATATCTACTAATTCTTCAAAACAGCCTTTAAAAGGTCTCATTCTTGGTGTTGAATATGAAAGCTCAATATGAGGATATTTTGTTTTTAAATATTTCCCATGCAATATTGTAAAAAAAGTCTCTTTTCTAAAATCATTTAACCCTAAAAGTGCACCTATTGATAGAGTCCTCATACCTGCTTTTGCACCTCTTTCAGGAGCATCTAACCTAAATTTATAATTTGATTTTGGCCCTTTTATATGGACTCTTTTATATATTTCCTCGTCATAAGTTTCTTGATATACTGTTAGTCCTTCAACACCTTTATCTACAATATACTTATATTCCTCTACTTCCATTGGATAGACTTCTATACCTATAGATGGAAATTTATCTCTTAATATTTCTATAGCTTCACCTATATATTCTACACTTGAGTGAAAACTACTTTCCCCAGTCAAAACAAGTAAATGTTTAAAACCTTCCTTTGAAATTGCATTTCCCTCTTCTCTAATTTCATCCATAGTTAATTTTTTTCTTTTTATTCCACTTTTTATATTATAGCTGCAATAAACACATTGATTAACACAGTAATTTGCTATATACATTGGCGTATATAAACATACAGTTTTTCCAAAATATTGAACACTTAATTTATGTGCTTTTTGTGCCATAGCTTCTAGATGTTTTACAGCAGTTTTAGAAAGCAAATTTAATACATCAAAATCTTCAAGCTTGTCTTTTGATAAACTTCTTAAAACATCATTATCTGCAACATTATTTAAATATCCATCAAAATCAAAATCTCTATATTTTTCTATTACATCATAAAAACTCATAACCAATCACCACTTTCTATAAATTGCCTAAAAAACCTGTTAAAGGAGAAGACGCATTTGCAAATTCTGATACACTTCCTGTTTTTGCGAGATATGCTTCTCTTCCTCCTTCCACAGCTAGTTTGAATGCTCTAGCCATCTGTACAGGGTCTCCTGCTGAAGCTATTGCAGTGTTGACAAGTACTGCATCAGCTCCCATTTCCATAGCTTCCATAGCTTGAGATGGCTTTCCAATACCTGCATCTACTATTATTGGTATATCCAACTCATCTATCATTATTCTTATCATTTCCTTCATTTGAAGACCTCGATTTGAACCAATTGGTGCTCCAAGGGGCATAACTGCTGCTGCATTAGCTTCTATAAGTCTTCTTCCAGCATAAAGGTCTGGTGTCATATATGGAAGGACTATAAATCCTTCATCAGCAAGTATTTTTGTAGCTTTTATAGTTTCTTCATTATCAGGAAGTAGATATCTAGTATCTGATATTACTTCTATTTTTATAAAATCTCCACATCCCATTTTTCTAGATATTCTAGCTATTCTTACAGCTTCTTCTGCATTAGTAGCTCCTGATGTATTTGGAAGTATTGTCATTTCTTTTGGGATGTATGTTAATATGTTTTCTTGTTTGTTATCTAAATCCACTCTTCTAAGTGCCATTGTTATTATTTCGCTTCCACTTTCTTTTATTACCTCTGGTAATATATTATTTGAACCATATTTACCTGTTCCAACCAATAATCTGCTACTGAACTCATGTCCAGCAAGTACCAATTTATCCATATTCTTTCCCTCCATGTTCAATTTTTTTAATATTCAATCTTTTTAGTATCTAATTTTAATATTTACATATCTATAAGTATTTGTGTTGCTAAATTTGCCATGTGATTTGCACAGATAGCAACTCTTGGACCCATAAGACCTTCACCAAATTTAGCTTCATTTACAAAATCTCCACATATATAAAACTTGTCTTTTATTTTCTTAGTAGTTATTATATTTGAATCATAGTAACCTGCCATACCTGATGATGCTATTAGGTATTTATCTTTAAAATTTATCAATACATAATTACAAACCTGTGCCTTACATGAAGCATCATCAAAGGCTTCAATTATCAAATCTGAATCTTTAATAACATCCATATTATGTTTGTTTAAAAAAATATCTCGTTTACTTAATTTTATAAACGGATTTATTTTTTTTATATTTTCTATCATAGCATCAGTTTTTAGTTTTCCTATATCATCTATAAAATACTGCTGTCTATTTAAGTTAGATGGCTCTACGACATCATAGTCTATAAGTAAAAGTTCTCCTACTCCAATTCTAGCTAAAGAGATAGCTATATTGGAACCAAGTCCCCCTAATCCCAATATAGCAACCTTCCCTTTTTTTAACTTATTATGCACATTTGGAGTATGTCTAGCAATCAACAAGCTTTCCAACTCATCAAATGATGGTTTAATTCCCTTTTGTATAAGTGTTAACTTATCATTTTCACAAAGTGGCATATCTGCTTTAATTGGATACCCATTCAACACTAACACATCACAGTTTTGCTTATAACTATCTCTAACTTTGTAGGCAGTTGTATTTTCTTCAACATTTGTTAATACTTCATTTACAAATATTTTTATTTTAACCACCTCCAATAAAGCTAATAAGTTCTACAATATCCTCATCTTTTAATACATATGTACTGTAGTTAGATTCTTCAATTATGTCTAGATTTACTTCAACTACGACTCTATCACTCTTTAAATTATACTTATTTAATAAATCTATTACAGTCAATTTTTCTTTAAACTCAATATCTCTTCCATTAACCTTCACTAAATCACCTCCTCTTTTCAACTTTTTTTATTCTAGTCACAAATTATATTAAATTAAGTTCTTCATTGTTTAATATTTTCTTAACTGTTCTCATTGAACACATTTTTCCACACATAGTACAGCTATCTTCATGAGTAGGAGTTGATTCATCTCTGTATCTCTTAGCCTTTTCAGGGTCTATTGCAAGTCTAAACATCTCACACCAGTCTAAATCAGCTCTAGCTTTACTCATCTTATTATCCCATTCACGAGCACCTTTAACATTTTTAGCTATATCTCCTGCATGAGCAGCTATCTTTGCTGCTATTATACCTTCTTTCATATCATCTAAATTAGGTAGTCTTAAGTGCTCTGCAGGAGTTACATAGCATAAAAAATCTACTCCTTTAGCACATGCTAAAGCTCCTCCTATTGCACTTGTTATATGGTCATAACCTGGTGCTATATCTGTAACCAATGGTCCAAGAACATAAAAAGGTGCTCCATGACACAATCTCTTTTCTAATACTACATTTGCTTCTATTTCATCAATAGCCATGTGACCAGGTCCTTCTATCATTACTTGTACATTTCTTTCCCATGCCCTTTTAGTAAGTTCACCTAATACTACAAGTTCTTGAATTTGAACACCATCAGTAGAATCTTTTATACAACCTGGTCTACAAGCATCACCTAAACTCAATGTAACATCATATTCCTCACATATATCTAATATTTTATCAAAATTAGTATAAATAGGATTTTCCTTATTATTCAGCTCCATCCATGCAAATAATAAAGAACCTCCACGAGATACTATATGAGTTAATCTTTCATGATTTTTTATTTTTTGGCAAACACTTCTTGTAAGACCTGCATGTATAGTAATAAAATCAACCCCATCAATAGCATGTTGTCTTATTACATTTAAAAATTCTTCTTCTGTTATATCTTTTAATTCTTTTTCCAAATATCCCACTGCATCATACATAGGCACTGAACCTATCATTGCAGGTGACATTTCAACTACCTTTTCTCTAAATTCTCTAGTTTTACCATAGTTACTTAAATCCATTATAGCTTCAGCTTTCATGTCTATTGCTACTTTTACTTTTTCAAGTTCTTTTTCTATATCCTTACAATCTCTTGAAATTCCTAGATTTACATTTATTTTTGTTCTTAAATTTTTACCTACACCTTCTGCACTTAAAGATTTATGATTTTTATTAGCAGGTATAACAACTTGTCCATTTGCTATTAATTCTCTTAATTCATTCACATCTACTTGCTCTTTTTGAGAAACGATTTCCATTTCTTTAGTTATTATACCTTTTCTAGCAGCATCCATTTGTGTTGTATAGTTCATATTACAATCCTCCAAGATTAAAGTTATAGTTTTTGAAAATAAAAAAAGTGCTTTTCCTTGTTTGGAAAGCACTCTTATAATCATATATACACTCAGACAAATTTACCCTAATATTGAATAATTTGTCTATTTATATAACAAAATTATATTAAAAAGCTTCCCTTCGCAAGCATTATCTTGATCAGGTTATTAGGGTTTGTAAGTTACGGCTTTATCTCTCAGCTAGCCAATTCTAGCGCCCCTAGCTCTAAATTTTTCATCATTTTTACAAATTCAGTATAACACAGCAAAAATGTTAGTTCAACACAATAATACAAATTTTATTTTTTAGTCTGTTAAAAATTGCTCTGCTATAATATTATTTTTTAAGTTTTCAAGATAAGAGTCAAGTATCACAGCCCTTATATTTTCATACTTTATTGAATCTGGAAGTTTTCTTTTTATATTATTTAAATTATCATAACCTACTTTTTCACAAACATCTAAAATCATTTTCTTTTTATCTTCATTATAAAAATTTTCTAATCCTAATTCAAATGATATGCTATGCCCATCCTTTACATAGTCATATACATATCCGATAATGGTTGACAATGAAACTTCTATCTCTTGACTTATACTTTGTATATCTTTTCCTTGATTCAGCAAATCTAATGCTATTTCATTATTTTTTCTACTTTCTCCATCTAGTATTAACTTCCTTTTACCTTTTTTCTCCCAAATAATATTAATATCATTTTCTTTCACATATTGTTTGACTTCATCCAATATACTAGCTCCATACTTTTCAATTTTTACCTCACCTATACCAGAAATATCTTTTAATTGTTCTTCATCAAGTGGATACCTTCCACTTATTTCTTTTAATGCTTTATTGGCTAAAACCATGTATGGAGGTAATTTTTCCTTCGTTGCATATTCTTCTCTAATGACTAATAGTTTTTCATATAAAGCTTTATCTGTATTGACCTCAAGGAAGTCACTATTAACACTTTCTAAATCGACATTTTTTTCTTTATCTTTTTTATTAATGTTATTTTTTTCGACATATTCTTTAATTACTGTTTCAAAATCTTTACCATATTTTTGATACTTAATTTCTCCTACTCCAGAGATATCTAGCATTTCTTCTTTATTAACTGGATAACTACTAGACATAGCTCTAAGTGTACCATCTCCAAATACCATATATGGAGCTATCCTTTCTTCACTTGCAATTGAGTGTCTAAGTTCTCTTAAAACACTATATAACTCATTTTCAACTTCTAATGATTTTGTCATCACAATTTCCTTGAATTCTACTTTCACTTGACCTTTTAAAACTTTCATAGACATCTCATTCAATCTTATAGTTGGAAAACTCCCTCTATTTCCATTACCTAAAGTCTCCACTAAATCTAAAAAACCATGAGAAACCAATGTATTTATAAAATTCTTTAAGTCTTCGCTTGAATAATCTCTCATAATGTTATATGTAGATAAAGTATTCAATCCAAGTTGTAAAATCTTTTTATTCTTAGACCCTCTAAGGACATCTACAATTGTAGTGACACCATAACTTCTTTTCATTCTAGCTACACATGAAATAACTTTTTGAGCATCTACAGTTTTATCTACTATTTCACCTTCTACTAAACAGTTACTACAATTGTTACAATTATCTATATAGTTTTCTCCAAAGTAATTCAATATTGTCTTTCTATAGCATGAATTACTGTAAACTAAGTCAATCATATATTGAAGCTTCTTATGTTGAAATAATTTTCTTTCAGGATTTTCAACGCCAATATCGATTAAATATTTTTGTATATGTACATCTCCTGGAGAAAATAAAAGTACACACTCACTTTTTTCTCCATCCCTACCAGCTCTACCTATTTCTTGATAGTAATTTTCTATACTTTGAGGCATATTGTAGTGTATAACCCATCTTATATTAGGTTTATCAATACCCATTCCAAATGCGTTTGTTGCTATCATTATATCTACATCATCATTTATAAAATCTTCTTGATTTTTACTTCTTTCATTTTTAGATAGACCTGCGTGATATTTTGACACAGATATATTTCTTTTAGATAACCCATTATATATATTTTCAACTTCCTTTCTAGTCGCAACATATATAATTCCAGACTCATTTTTATGATTTTGAATATAATCTAAAATATATTTATTTTTACTAGATGATTTTACTATATTTATTGATAAATTCTCTCTATCAAATCCAGTTATATAATAGTCTGGATTTTCTAAGCACAATAAATTTATTATATCAGTTCTTACTTCTTCTGAAGCTGTTGCTGTAAATGCTGTAACTATAGGTCTTTTAGGTAAACTCTTTATAAAATCAGAAATCCTTCTATAACTCAACCTAAAATCATGTCCCCATTGAGATACACAATGCGCTTCATCTATTGCAATTTGGCTTATATTGTTATTATTTATTAGTTCAAGAAACTCCTGCGCATCTAATCTCTCTGGAGCAATATAGAGCATTTTATAATTATTTTTTCTAATATTACTTAGTATTTCATTAAATTCTTTGCTACTTAGTGAACTATTTATAAAAGCAGCGTTAATTCCCATAGTTTTTAAAGCATCTACTTGGTCTTTCATAAGAGATATCAGTGGAGAAATTACTATTGTCATTCCTTCTAACATCAATGCCGGAAGCTGATAGCATATTGATTTTCCTCCTCCTGTTGGCATTATAGCTAATACATCTTTTTTGCTCAAAATAGAATTTATTATAGACTCTTGACCTTTTCTAAAGCTTGTATATCCATAGTATTTTGATAGTATTTCTAAAAGTTTTTCATTCATATATTTCTCTCCTAATTTAAATTAATTAGACTTCTTTCCTGATTATGTTCAAATTTTTATTTTTATATTCACAATCGCGGTATTCCAAAGTTTATAAACATTCTATATTATATATTAACATATATTTTGAAAAAAATAGTTTGCAAAGTAAAATAATTTATGATACATTCTAAATATAAATTTAATACTTAATCTTCGGGGTAGGGTGAAATTCCCAATCGGCGGTATAGCCCGCGAGCTAAGGTAGAACTTGGTTGATTTGGTTAAATTCCAAAGCCGACAGTAAAGTCTGGATGGAAGAAGATATATTTAATAAGTGTTTTTGTAGAGCAGTTTTGTTGTACACTTATTAATTTATTGTAGATTATTCTAAACCCTGAGTTAATTCTCAGGGTTTTTTGTTTAAAAAGTATCTAATTAAACAGGAGGTGTATATATTTTGAATTTTGTGAATCAAAAGGAAAAAGACATTTATTATATGAAAAAAGCTCTTGAACTAGCTAAAAATGGAGAAGGTTTTGTAAATCCAAATCCGTTAGTTGGATGTGTAATTGTTAAAGATAGTGATGTAATAGGCAAAGGATATCATGAAAAATTTGGTTCTAATCATGCTGAAGTAAATGCTATAAACAGCGCTAAACAAAGTCTAAAAGATTCTACTCTTTATGTAAACTTAGAACCATGTTCTCATTATGGAAAAACACCTCCTTGTGTAAATAAAATTATACAAAATAAGATTAAGAGAGTTGTAATATCCACATTAGACCCAAACCCACTTGTTTGTGGTAATGGAGTAAAGAAATTGAAAGATAACAACATTGATGTTACTGTGGGAATATTGGAAAAAGAAGCAAAAGAATTAAACGAGGCATTTTTTTATTACATAAAAAACAAAAGACCTCTTTGTATTGTAAAATCAGCCGTGAGTCTAGATGGTAAAATTGCTACAAAATCACTAGAATCAAAATGGATATCTAATGATTCATCAAGATATCTAACTCATAAATACAGAAATAAATACCAAAGTATAATGGTTGGCATAAATACAGTTTTAAATGATAATCCTTTACTAACTTGTAGACTTAATCAAAAAAAAGTATCTCATCCTACAAGAATAGTAATAGATACACATCTAAAATTACCAATTGATAGTAATTTGGTTAAGGATAAAACCAGTAAAACTATAGTTTTCACATGTTGCAAAGACAGTAACAAATTATCTATGTTAAAAGAAAATAATGTTGAAGTCATAATTTCTCCTTCAAAAAATAACTTAGTAGATTTGGAATTTGTAATTCATAAATTAGGAGAACTAAACATTGATTCTGTTCTAGTCGAAGGTGGTGCTACACTTAATGATAGCTTATTTAGAAATAAGTTAGTTGATAAAGTCAAATTATTTCTATCACCTAAAATTATAGGTGGTAAAGATGCACCTACATTCGTTTCTGGAGAAGGAATAAAACACCTATCAGATTCAACACAATTAGTAATCAATAATGTAACTTTAATAGATGGAGATGTTTTGATAGAATCTGATGTTTTAAATTAAATTCTGTGAATACATGTATATAGGAGGTTAGAATGTTTACTGGTATAGTAGAAGAAGTTGGAATACTTAAAAAAATTACTGCTAATGGTAAAAGCGGAAAAGTAACCATACTATCAAACAAAATATTGGATGACACAAATCTTGGAGATAGTATAGCTGTAAATGGGGTTTGTCTAACTGTTTCAAATCTTGGGAAAAATGAATTTACAGCAGATGTTATGATGGAAACAATTCGTTCCACAAATTTAGGTTCACTAAATGCAAATGACAAGGTAAACCTTGAGAGAGCCATGAGTCTTTCTTCAAGATTTGGTGGTCATATAGTGACAGGTCATGTTGATGGTAAAGGTACTATTTGCAAGTTTGAAAAAGATGAAAATGCAGTTTTAGTAAGCATACGACCTGATAAAAAACTTTTATCAGCAATAATACCTAAAGGTTCTGTTGCTATTGACGGTGTGAGTTTAACTATATCATATTTGGATGATGAAATATTTAAGATTTCTATTATACCTCATACTAAATTTAACACTACTCTCTTAACAAAAAATATTGGAAACTTCGTTAATTTAGAAAGTGATGTAATTGGAAAGTACGTTAATAATTTTATAATTAATAACTACAAGGAATTAAATTCTAATAGTAGTAATTATAAATCAAATATAGATAAAGATTTTTTATTTAAAAACGGTTTTTAAAAATAATAAAGGAGTGAATTGCATGTTTAATACTATTGAAGAAGCTATTGAAGATATAAGAAATGGGAAAATGGTAATCGTAGTTGATGATGAAAGTAGAGAGAATGAAGGAGATTTGCTTATGGCAGCTGAGATGGCTACTCCTGAATCAATAAATTTTATGGCTACATATGGCAGAGGTCTAATTTGTCTACCTGCTACTGAAAAGAAATTTAAAAGTTTAAACATACCTCTTATGGTTAGAGAAAATACAGATACATTTCAAACAGCATTTACTGTTACTATAGATAGTGCAGATACACTGACTGGTATATCTGCATATGAAAGAGCTGAAACAGTAAAATTATTCTGTGATGAGAATTCTACAAGTAAAGATTTCAAAACTCCTGGTCACATTTTTCCTTTAATTGCAAAAACTGGTGGAGTTCTTGTTAGAGATGGTCATACAGAAGCTTCAGTAGACCTAGCTAGACTTGCAGGTTTTAAAGAAATTGGCCTTATCTGTGAAATAATGAAAGATGATGGTACAATGGCAAGAGTTGATGACTTAATGATTTTTAAAGAAAAGCATAATTTAAAAATCATCACTATAAAAGACCTTATAGAATATCGTAAAACAAATGAAACTACTATAGAAAAAGTATCTAGTGCTTTTCTTCCAACAAAATATGGTAATTTTGAAATCATAGGATATAGAGATACTTATTCAAATGAAGAACATATTGCTCTTACCTATGGAAATATAAATGGAGAAAATACTCTAGTTAGACTTCATTCTGAATGTTTAACAGGTGATGTGTTCCACTCTTTAAAATGTGACTGTGGACTGCAATTAGAATCTTCTATGAAGAAAATTGTAGAAAACGGAAATGGTGTTTTAATTTATATGAAACAAGAAGGTAGAGGTATTGGTCTTTTAAATAAAATTAAAGCTTATAAACTTCAAGAAGAAGGTTATGATACTGTTGAAGCAAATTTGATGCTTGGATTTGAAGAAGATATGAGAGATTTCTATATGTCTGCTCAAATACTAAAAAATCTGAATATAAAAAGCATAAACCTTTTAAGTAATAACCCTGATAAAATAAATCAATTAGAGAAATATGGAATAAAGATTGAAAATAGAGTTCCTATTAATGAAGAAATTAATGACTTTAATAAGCTATATCTAAAAACTAAGAAAGATAAAATGGCAAACCTATTTAAAGCTCTAGATTAAATACTACCATTTCAACTCCTCCACTTCTTACTGAACAATTTGCATACCTCCTCTAAAATTATATACTAATCATCAAATCTACTTTCAAAATCTTAAAATAATTAAAAATATGACTCTAAGTATAAAATACCACAAAGCTATATAGATTACTATTAAGGTTATTGTTTTTATTTATAACATGTATTAATACTATACTAATTATCTATTTTATTATTTTTTTAATTTACCATACAATATAATTAAGAGTAAGTAATAATAAAACACTATGATTTAATTGGTACTTATTAAATATTTATGAGGAGAATAAATTATGAAAACATATTCTATACAAGATTTAACACTAGATAAACGTAAGCTTATAAAAAAATATTCTCTTACTTTAAATGAGAATTTAATTTGGGAGTTTAGACATGATAAATACCACACTATAAAATACTTCACACACAAGTTTGCAGTTAAAGAATCTATGCTTGCACTTTTGTTCAATATACATAAATTGTGCTATGCTAAAATAAAATATTTTGAGTCAAATTTTTCAAAATATGAACCTTATAAATATACTTATCAAGATGGATTTGTTAAATGTGAAATGTATGATATGAATTTTATGTTGCATAAATACAGTAATATAATGATAGATTTGAGGAATTTGCAAGAAATCAAAACTATAGAAGAGTTTAGATTATTTTGTGATTATCTAGAAAGCTTTGAAGATAATTTACAGGATTTAATTATATAGTATTTTGGAGAATAAACTTAAAGATAAAATCTATAATAAATAATCTATCTTCAATAATAAAAACTTTTAATAAAACTAAATCACATAATAAAAAATATTACTGGAATTAAAAATTCCAGTAATATAAATTAATTAAATATTATATTCATATAAAGTATATACATCATCTAGTCTTTCAAAATGATTTCATAATTTTATACTATTTTTTTATCCTAAATGTTCCTCAGGTAATTCACTATGCCACTCTGATACATTTTCTAGACCTTCTATTTCATCTGCAATAAACACAGGGTCTTTTATTCCTGATTTTTTTTGACTTGTATAATCTTTTAAAGCAATAAAGGCATATTTCCCTAAAAGTGCTATTGCTATTAAGTTTATTATCGCCATCAATGCCATAAATAAGTCTGCTAGATTCCAAACTACATCTACTTGAGTAAGTGAACCAAATAAAACCATACCTACGACAAAAACTCTAAATATATTAAGTTTAGTCTTACTTTCACTCATAAACTCCATATTTGATTCACCATAATAGTAATTGCCTACTATAGAACTAAATGCAAATAAGAATATACAAACTGCTATAAATATATTTCCAATTGGTCCTATATGATGAGTTAAAGCTTCTTGAGCTAATTCAATTCCAGTTGCTCCACTACTAGCATAATCTGAATATAATAATACCATGAATGCTGTACAGCTACATATTATTATAGTATCTGTAAAAACACCTAAAGATTGAATTAGACCTTGTTTTACAGGATGAGTTACATGTGCTGTTGCAGCAGCATTAGGAGCACTACCCATACCTGCTTCATTAGAAAATAGACCTCTCTTTACTCCAGTCATTACAACTCCCATAAATGTACCAATTGCCATTCCTTTAAAATCAAATGCACTTTCTACTATTAATGCTATAACGCTTGGTATCTCTGTTATATTCATTGCAACTATAGATAAAGCAACTAATATATATAATCCTGCAAATACAGGAACTATTATTTCAGAAACTTTTGCAACTCTATGCACTCCACCAAAAATAACTATTGCAGTTAATATTCCAAGACCTATTCCCATAGTCATTTTACTTATTCCAAATGCATTACTAAATGCAAGTGAAACAGTATTTGCTTGAACTGCATTAAATACAAAACCATAACATATAGTTATAAGTATTGAAAACAAAACACCCATCCATTTTTTATTTAAGCCTTGCTCCATATAATATGCTGGTCCACCTCTAAAGGCTTGACCATTTTTTACTTTATAAATCTGAGCTAATGTACTCTCAACAAAACTTGAAGCAGAACCAATCAATGCTATAAGCCACATCCAAAATACAGCACCAGGTCCTCCTGCTACTACTGCAATTGCTATTCCAGCTATATTTCCAGTCCCAACTCTTGAAGATGTACTTATACAAAATGCTTGGAATGAAGATATTTTTCCTTCTTTTTTTGCATTTTTATTTGCTGTACCATCACCTAGAAGTCTAAACATTTCTATAAAATATCTGAATTGTACAAAATTTGTTTTAATAGTAAAGTAAATACCAATTACAACTAACATTACAATTAAGATGTAAGACCATAAGTAATTGTTTACAAATACTACTGCATTATTAATACTAGTTAAAATACCATTGAAAAAATCCATTATATTAATTACCCCCCCTATTTAATTTTGTTTTCTCAATAAATCTTAAAATCAAAAAAATGAATAATTCCTTGTTAAAAATTCATTAATTTAATTATAATATTTATAAAATCAAATTACAAGGCTTAAAATGAATAATTTTTTTAATATATTGCAGTTTTATATTCAGATTCAACCTTTTTTATTACTTTTATAATATATATATTTAATATTTTATAATTGTTATTAGATATAATAAATTCTACTTTTAATGGTATATTTTTTCGTTTGTCGTTTAATATTATTAGTAATAGAATAATTTTAAAATTTATTTAAATAACAAAAATTTTCTTTAAATTCTATCAATTTTTCAAAAATTTTGTTAAATAATATACTTTTATACATCCATTGAAAAAACAATAAAAAAGTAATACTATATATAGTACTAGCATTAGACACAAAATAATACAAATGGAGGTACTTATATTATGGAATTTCAACAAATAATAGCTATATGTATATTTTTAATAGTTATGGCAGCTATTATTACAGAAAAGGTAAACAGATCTGTAGCAGCTGTTGGTGGTGCACTATTAATGATAATATTCAATATACTTACACTTGATGAAGGATTAAGCCATATAGATTTCAATACTATTGGTGTATTAGTTGGTATGATGCTATTTGTTGCTGTTGTCAAAAATTCAGGACTATTTGAATACATAGCTATCTGGACTGCAAAGAAAGCTAAAGGTGACCCTTGGAAGATAATGATTTGTTTTGCTATTATAACAGCTATTTTATCAGCTGTATTAGATAATGTTACAACTGTCTTACTTATTGGTCCAATGACTATAGTTATTACACAAATATTGGGACTCAACCCAGTTCCATTTTTAATAACACAAATTTTAGCTTCAAACATAGGAGGAACATCTACTCTTATAGGAGACCCTCCAAATATTATGATTGGTAGTGCTGCTAACCTTAGTTTTATGGATTTTGTAATAAATTTAGGTCCTGTTGTTATAGTAATACTTGCTATAACTATAATATGTTTCAAATTTATTTATGGAAAAGAACTTGTTGTAAATGAAAAATCTAAGATTGCAATATTAAAACTTGATGAAAAAAAATCTGTTAAAGATAAACCTTTACTTATAAAAAGCCTTATATTAATAGCATTCATACTTTTAGGTTTTATGTTCCACAGCACAATCCATATAGACTCTTCTGTTGTGGCACTAACAGGAGCATCTATAATGCTTCTCATAGGAAAACAAGATGTAGATGAAATTATGGCAGGTATTGAATGGTCTACAATTTTATTCTTTATGGGATTATTTGTAGTAGTTGGTGGATTAGTAGAAGTTGGCATAATAAACAAATTGGCTCAAGCATTGATTGGACTTACAGAAGGACATCTTGTATTTACAATGTTGTTGATATTATGGTTATCAGCAATAGTTTCTTCTTTCTTAGATAACATTCCATTTGTTGCAACACTAATTCCACTTATTTTGACTATGCAAGCTGAAGGAATTGATGTAATGCCATTGTGGTGGGCAACATCTCTTGGAGCTTGTCTTGGAGGAAATGGTACACTAATAGGAGCATCTGCTAATGTTGTACTAGCAGGCATAGGCAATAAACATGGGCATCCTATATCTTTTAAAGAGTATTTCAAAATAGGTTTTCCACTTATGATTATATCTATTATTATATCTACTGTTTATTTAATTATAAAATTTTAAAAAATATAGTATAATAATACTAAAGGGGATGTGTATATATGAATATTAATACTGTTCAAGGAGATTCAATTGAAGTTCTCTTAAGACAGCTTGGAGCCACAAAAATATCAAAAGTAAGTAGTACATTGTATTTTATCAAGTTTGATTTAGGAGACGGTTGGGAAGTATCTTATACTTATAATATTAATGCTAAAGATCAATATTTTTTACAAAGAATTGAACCATATCCTATTGGTAGAGGCCTGTTTAATGATGAGTATGAAATAGTATCATTTATATCAAAGGATTTAAAAAAATTTCTAAATGCTAAGAATAGTAGTAACTTTAAAACCTTTGTTGAAGTTACTAGAAAAGTCAATTCTATCATTGATAATGTAGAAGAATTATTTTTAAACTACAATGTAGATGGTGATGATTTAAAAACACTTAATAAGGAACTTAATGACATACTAAATGATATTGACTATATAGAAAAACATACAAAAAAAATCTAAAAGTAGTAAATTTGTAAACTTTAGACATTACCAAAGACACTATCCAAAATCATAAAAAGCTAAATTTTAGTTTTAAAAGAATAAAATAGCTGATGAAGCATATGTTTCATCAGCTATTTTGTTTTTAATGATGTCCACATCCATCATGTGAACAAGTATGATTTGATGGAAACTCTACTAATTTTCCATCTTTAAGTAGGTCTAAATTAGCACTTATAGTATCAGCTTCTGCTTTGTAAACTTTTATTCCCATGCCACTTAATTTAACTATAGCTCCTTGTCCTATCCCTCCAACTACTACTGCATCTACAGCTGTACCTGATAATGCTTTTAATGGTTGACATTTTCCATGTTCATGGTCTAAATCTCCATTATCTAAAGATTTAACTTCTCCACTTTCTAAATCACACACAACAAAAATTGGAGCAGAACCAAAATGCCCATATGGTTTGCTATCCAACCCTTTATTTTCTTCTACTGGTATACATACTTTCATTATTATTTCTCCCTTCTCTTACAACATTTTTTTATAGATTTACATTCTTTGCTGCATCCTAGATGTATTGTATTTACGTCAAATACATCTATAAAGCTTTCACTAGAATTCCTTAACATAGAGTTTATAAAATCTATACATATATTAAATGATTCTTTATTAATATGATATAAAACATAGTATCCTTCTTTATGCCCTGTTATTATACCAACATCTTTTAATATTTTTATATGTTGTGAAACAGCAGAATCTGAAATTCCTAGATATTTAGAAATCCCTTTTTGGCATATATTTCTCTTAGATACTAATATAAGTATGTTAAGTCTAGTTTCATCACTCAATGCTTTAAATATTTTAACCAAGTTTTCCATAAGTACCTCTTTTTAATTAAGTAATCACTTAATTAAATTATAGTACTCTTAATTAATTTTTTCAACCATTATTTTGAAATTTTGTAATATATTATAAATAGTTATAATATTTTCTAAAACACTTTTGGAAATTTTTCAAAATGAGAGTACTCAAATATGTTTTAAAATATTTTAAGTAAGAATAATTTACAAATAAAAAACTGTCTTAAAATAATTAAATTATTTTAAGACAGTTTTTTATAAATATATTTAAAAGGTTAATTAATACAGATATTAAGCCCTTTTTAATTTATCTAAATAGTAAACAGCATTTAATGCTGCTATTTGTCCTTGCCCAGCTGCCTTTATATAAGAATATGGTTTTCCAACACAATCTCCAGCAGCAAAGCATCCTTCTATACTAGTCTTCATATTATTATCAACTTTAATATGAATACCATCAATTTCTATTCCAGGAATCAATGCACTTGGAGCTGTACTATCTTTTATAACGAATACTCCATCAACTTCAATGTGGTTTTCTTTAAAAGATACTTTATTTACAAGTTTATCTCCAACTATTTGTACTGGTCTGTCATGTATAACTTCAATGGACTCATCTAGGTTATCTGAACTTCTCATAAGATTTTCTTTTTTGTACATAGGTATAAAATAAGTCTTTGAAGTGAGTTCACTTAAAAAATTTGCTTCTTCTTTAGATTCTTCATTATATCCTATAACTGCTACTTTTTTATTTCTATAAAGTGGTGCATCACATGTAGCACAATAACCTACACCTCTTCCTAAAAATTCTTCTTCACCCTTTATTGGTCTAGTGTATTCTACCCCAGTTGCAAGGATTACAGTAGTAGCTTCATACATATCATTTCCAGACATTATTGCAAAGTATTCTCCCATAGCATAAATATTATTTATTCTTTTATTTTCAATTGAAATGTCCATACTATCTATATGTGATTTAAACTTGTCTTTTAATTCATCACCACTTATATCATAGAAGCCTAAATAATTATCTATTGAAGGAGCTTTAACAAGCTTATTACTTAAATTATCATTACCAAACATGATAATTGTTTTATTTCTTATTTTTGCATTTATAGCAGCAGACAGTCCAGCTGGACCACTGCCTATTATAGCTATATCATATCTCATAATACTCACCCATTTTTTATAAATATGATTTTACTTTCATTTCAATTTTGTTCTTTGGCATGAATCCAATTAAAGTTTCTACTGGTTTTCCATCTTTAAATATAATCATAGTTGGCACTGTAGATACACTAAACTGTTGAGCTATTTCTAAGCTCTCATCTATATCAACTTTTACAAATCTAGCTTCATCTTTCATCTCTTCACCTAATTCTGCAAATACAGGTCCTAACATGTTACAAGGTCCACACCAAGTTGCAAAGAAATCTACTACAACTACTCCCTTACTACCTTCAACACTACTTCTAAATTCAGATGTATTTATAACTTTTGCCATTTTTTAAACCCTCCTATAAACTTTATTATCCCTATATGATTATACTATGAAATTCATAAATATAATTTTACTTTTATAAGGTTTTTTTATATTTTGTTTTATACTAATTAGTATACCCATTCTTGATTTCTAAAAACAAGTTTTTATATTTTTATTATTTTAACTTTTTTGGTATTGATAATTCAAAGGTAGTTCCAACACCTATATCAGAAGTTACATTTACCTCAATAGACAAATTCAGACTAATCATACGAGCTATTGAAAGCCCTATTCCAGAACCTTCTAAATCTTTATTTCTTACATTTTCACTTCTAAAAAATCTATCAAATATAAGTGGTATTTCTTCTTTTTTTATGCCTATACCAGTATCACTTATAAGTAAAATCACCTCATCTTCTATCTCTTCTTTTAATTCTAATACTATTTCATCACCCAGCTTTGTATATTTAAAAGCATTATCAAGAAAAATCAATATAAGCTGTCTTAATTTATTTTTATCTGTTGTTATAACTTTGTTCTTCAGTTTAGAATTAAATACAAATCTTTTTTCTTGAAATTCAGCGATATCAATATAATCCTCTGATACCTCTTCCAATAACTTTTCTAAGTCTACTTCTTCTAAATTGATTTTAACAATAGAATCTTCTTTAGTAAGAGACAATAAATCAGTTATCATTTTTTTAAGTCTTCTAGTTTCCTTCATTGCAGTAGCTATTGTTTCAACTTCATCATTCACTGTACTTTCTGGGGATTTTAACATACTTTCTAATTTTGATGAAACTATTGTTATCGGTGTTCTTAATTCATGAGAAGCATCTTGTATAAACTTAGCTTGATTTTTCCATGCTGTTTCTATTGGAATTAAAGCTTTTCTAGTAAGATATACAGCAACAAAATAAGTAATTATTACAGAAATCAATATTCCAATTATAAGAACAGATGTAAGCTGTTTTAAAGAATTCATCTCAGAATCTATATTTCTAATTATCTGTATTTGGTATCTACCTACATCCACATTTAATTCTCTAAAAGTATATCCGTTTTCTGTGTATTTAAAAAATGAATTTTTTTTATCTAGTCTTCTATCTGGAAGCAACTCATCAAAATATTCATTTTGAGTATAATAACTTATTCTACCATCTTCATATACATATACCATATCTTTAGGGTCTTTGAGTCTTATTGGGTCCAAAAATGATGTTCTTTTAAATTGAGAAACTATATATTCAAGTTCATCATTTATCTCACTATCAATTCCACTATATGTAAGTCCTCTAAAATATGAATATATAAATATAGAAAAGATTATCAAAAAGCTGCCTACTACAACAATATACATTTTTATTAGATGATTTTTAGTACTAGTAAATACATTCTTATTTATCATCGAATATATATCCTACCTTACGTTTAGTTTTAATATATTTATCATATCCATATTTACTGAGCTTTTTTCTTAGATTACTTACATATACCTCCACTATTTCAATGGTTGCATCTGAATCAATTCCCCATATTCTATCATAAATTTGTTCTTTTAACAAAATTGAACCTTTATTTAATACAAAATACTCAAGCAAGTTAAACTGCTTGTTTTGAAGTTTTATTTCTTCTTTTTCAATATATACTCTTTTCTCTAATGTATCTAAATATAAAGATTTAAATTGTAATCCATTTCTTTCTTTTATCTTTCCATTAGTTCTTAGTATGGCGTAAACTCTCGCTACTAATTCTTCCATATAAAAAGGTTTTGTCAAATAATCATTAGCTCCTATAGTAAATGCTTCTACTTTGTCGTCTAAGGCTTCTTTAGCTGTCAATATAAGTACAGGCGTATCTATATTATTAACTCTCATCTTCTTTAGAATATCAATTCCATTTATATTAGGAAGCATTAAATCTAAAATAACTAAATCATAGATATTTTGATTCACCAAGTATAAGGCTTCTTCTCCATCTTCACACTTTTCAGTTTCAAAATGTTTGCTAAGTTCTTCTACTACACTTTCTAAAAGTATCTTATTATCTTCAACTATCAAAACCTTCATAAATATCCCCTACCTTTATTTGTCTATCTTAACTTTATGAGATTTTAAGTCAATATCTACATTGGCTTTTTCTTTTATATCATCATACGTATATCCTACTATTTCAACACTTTTTGCTTTTGTTGAACACAATATATCTATATCTGTCTCTTCTGAAGCTTTTAAAATCTTATATGATGGTACACGATTTACCATTAAATATTCTCCATTTTCATTAACTTCTGCTGTTTTAAGGATAGTATTTCCTAAATCTTTTGAAGATGAATTTTTTACTTTTATTTGATATGTAATTCCCTCTTTTGATTCATTTATTTTTTTAAGTTCTGATGTAGATATTACCTCATACTGACTACTGTTTTCTAGCTTAATATTATTATTTCTTATATCTATAGTATTTTTTTTTAAATTAACATAAACAATCTTGCCCTCTGCTTCATATTCATATGCATAAACTTCTACACTCTTTGCAAAAGTTTTATGCCCATATTCTATATAAGCAACTTTCCCAGGCATTAGAGTCATATCCAACAAAGCCTTACTATCTGAAGAAATAATTTTTTTATTCTCATCATATTCATTATATATTAACTCAACATTTGATACATTAAAAGTTGAATTATTTTCTATCTTTGTGGATGTGTCTACTTTATCACCTTCATCTATGTTTATAATTTCTGATTTCCCTATATTCAATACTTTTGCATTTCCCTCATCTATTTTTACCTCATTATTATCTTTTGTTTGAATGTCGACTGTATCAGGTTGTTCCTCTTTTTCACATGCTGTCAATGTAAAAGTAAATATTGTTAATGTAATCATTAGAAATATTGATTTTTTTACTATTTTATTCATATTAAGCACCTCATATAGTAGTATTTTTATAGTAGATTCTTATATTTTTTCATAAATTCTTTCAATGCTTGTGTAAATATTTGATGTTTTTCAAAATTTGAATTACTACATAACCTTTCAAAATCATTCCATGTTTCTTTGTCTATACGTATTCTTGTTGTTTTTAATTCATCTATGGTTTCATTATCTATATGTATATCTTTTTTATTAGATGCTTTTTTAGGCTTTATATTGTAATCTTTTACTTCTAAATACCAATCATATACTTCACAAAGCTTATCTAAATCTTCTTGAGTTATATTTATTTTTCTATCTTTTTTAGGCTTAACATTTTTTTTTGGTTTTGTATTTTTTAAATCTGTGCTATTAAACTCAATTTGTTCAACACTTTTGCTTAAAATCTTTTCATTAGAAATCTTTTTTTTGGTGCTTACTTTTTTTCTATTACTTGTATTATTCTTTTTATTTTTTTCATATTCTTTAGCTTTTTTCTCTTCCAAGTTTCCATTGTCTAAGTTTTCATTATAATTTAATTCGTCTTTTAATATGTATTTACCTTTTTCTGACTTATATCCTTTTTTATTTAAAAAGGTTCTTAAAGTACTTTGACTAATTTTTAGATTTTGAGCTATCTCTGCAAATTTAATCCCTTTGCTTTGAAGTTCTAAAAATTTATCAATTCTTTCCTCGTTGTTATTCATTAACATTCCTCCGTCAATATCTTCTTGTCTTTCTTTTCATACTTCTTATTATATTCTTCTTTTTTGAATCTACTCTATTTGATTCAATTATTTTTTGTAGCGTTTTATTGTAAGTAAAATCATCTAAATTATTATTTTTTATATAGAAAAATGTTTCTTCTTCATATTTAATAAAACAAATTGACAGCAACCATGCCATACCCATTTTAACATAATATTCTTTACTTTGTATATTATTACAGTATTCAAAAATTTGTTTAATATGTTTATCATCAACATAATATATTAAAAACATAACTAATGCAAATCTAATTTCCCACGGATTTTCTGAATAAACACATTGTTTAAGTATATCATACATGTTTTCTTTATATTTTTTTGTATATTTTAAACCAGAACAAAACCCGTCACAAACTGACCAATTATTTATTTTAGGTACAAATCTTTTTATATAGTATAAAGTTTCTTCAAAGTTACTATTTATATTGCCAATTATCATACCTTGTAGTACAACTTCTTCATAATATGTATCCTCTGCTATTTCTAAAAACTCTTTCCAATTTCCTTTGCTTATTTCTTTTGATAACTTTCTTAAATTAGGAATTCTAATACCTATTATATTATCTGCCCCAGGTATGATCTTTTTATTAAAATCTCTATATCTGATATCTTGTATAGACTTCATATATTCTAAAAGTTCATTATAATCCAAATTATCCCATTTTTCCCTATTAAATATCACTTATTTACTCCTTAATTCCTTTTTCTTATTGTAACATAAAACTCTACAAAAAAAGCTTCTAACTATCAGAAGCTTTTTAAAAAATATACTAAGTTTTTTAAAAGAAAATTTCAACAAAATTAATGCTAATCTCCTACACCAAAGTCTGTATTGTTGTATAAAACTTCTACATTTGGATTTTCATCCAAAAATTTATACTTACTAATAAACCATTTTACTAACTCTTCATCTCTTTTTATACTAGAAGAATTATTTATAAAAACATTCACTGTTGCTTTTTCAAAAGTATTTAATATAATCTCTATATCTTTGTCTATCATCTCTTTTGTTTGCCCTTCAATCCCAACCATAATACATGGCGAATCAAAATAGTCTTTTACATCTTGTGGAGTCTTAAATTTTGCATTTTTATTTAAAACATTATTTCTAAAATCATTGTCAAAGGTTTCAACACCAATTTTAAATACTATGGGAATTTCAAAATAGTCTCTCATTTCTTTAAGCCTGTTCTTATAAGACCAATGACTTTCTAGAAATAATTTTTTTATATTTTTCTCTTTTATAATACATTTTATTTGTTCTAAAGTATCCTTAGGTAGTTCAAAACAACTGCCAGAATTTATGACCTCAAGGACTCCATATTTTCCAGTTATGTTCTTTAAAACCTCCAGATTTAATTTGTTCATCTCTTCTTCTAAATTAGAATTATCATCTATATAATCACAAAAAGAACACTTTCCCCATATACAAGGAAATCCTTTAAGTAAAACAATTTCTCTTTGATTTTTATTTGTTATCTTACTGTATCTATCCATTTTTTCTCCTATCTTTCTCCAGTCAATGATACCTTTAAAGTTTTGGGAACTGCATTTAATCCTATATTCACTAAAACAACTGCTACCAACTTATCTGCATAGTCAGTGAAAATTTGAGTTACAAATACACTAAAGACATCTCCTAGCCCTAATACTTTCAAGATTTGTACTATATAAGAAGAACCTGAGGATGTCATACCTCCAAACAAAAAAGCTGAAATTATTGAACTTATTATCGATGTTGGAATAGCAAATAATAGTACTCCTAATGGAGTTTTTATACCATTTAAAAAATTTTTTTTAAATGCTATTCCAGCAAGTAAGCCTGTTGATATTTGAACTGGTGCAAAATAGAGAGAATATACATCAAATGTAACTCCACTTATTAGGCTTCCAAACACACCTGTAATGACAGCATATTTAGGTCCTAAAAGTGAGGCTATCATTATAGTTCCTATTGAATCTAAGTATATAGGTAATCTTAATCCCATAGCTATAAATGCACCTATTATATTTATAGCTATACCAAAAGCTATAAGAGTAATAGTTTTTATACATATTTTTGGTTTCACACTATATCACTCCTTTCACAGAGTCTATAATGTCTTCATAACCTTTAAAAAGCCTCTTTAAAAACATGTACATAAACTTCTTCTCATCAACTTCATTTAGAACAATTGCATTAGGACGTTTTTTATAGAAATCGAAAGAATCTACTATAGATTGACCCATAGCTATTCCATCTTCTACAATCTCTACATATGATTCAAACCCTTCACATATACTTCTATCTATAAAGTATGCTACTGCTAGAGGGTCATTTATCACACAACCAATTATTCCTTCCTGTTCCCAATGGAAATCAATATAGAATCTAGTTATTTCAGTTATGTACTTTGCTATTTCTTTATCAAGTCTATTTATAAACTCAATAATGTTGGGAGTAAGTACAATTTTTCTAGTTACGTCTAAACCTACCATGTGAATTTTTTTAGATAAATGCTTGTAAACATAATCTGCTCCGTGTGGGTCTACCCAATAGTTAAATTCTGCTACTGGAGAGCAATTTCCATGAATTCTAAATGCTCCTCCCATAGATACAAATTCATCAAGATTTTCAAAGGCTTCTTTATCTTTCATAAGTGCTTTAGCTATATTTGTAAGTGGTGCAAGTGCTATTATTGATACTTTTTCATGATTATGTAAAGTACTTATTATAAAATCTACTGCTCCATTGTTTGCCTTAGCTTCCATCACTTTTTGATAAAAGTTTTCTCCAATACCATCTTCTCCATGTGTATCTTGAGCTGTTACAAGTTTTCTTTTTAGTGGTGCTTCTTCTCCTATATATACTGGTATATTTAGTGAAGAACACATTTGGAGTGTTTTTAGTGCATTTTCTGCACCTATATTTGCTGGAACATTTCCACAACATGTGGTAATTCCTATTACTTCTAGCTCTGGTGAATTTAAAGCCAGAAGGATTGCCAAAGAATCATCAATTCCTGGGTCACAATCAATTATTACTTTTCTTTTTTCCATTTTTTATCCTCCTTGATTTGTGGTCGAGGAGAACTACACATCTTTTTTCCACTTTCAAAAAGGTGTGTCTAAGGGTATTAATTATATACTGCCACTATATAATTCCTTAGTTTTTTATACTTGGAGTTCTCGAACAAGTACAGATGTTAAATTCTAATTTTAGGCTATTTATTATAGACTATAAAAAAACTTCAAACATCTGATTTAATAACTATAAAATAAATTTTATAGTATAAAAGAATTTATTATATTTTAATGTATTTTATTAAAATTTGTTTAAAGTTATGAACTAACTTTAACAAAATGTGGCACGTTTAAACCGATTATCATTATACAACAATACCGCAAATATTACAATTAATAACTCTAACTTATTATCTATAAAAATATATTAACTTATATTATTAATAGTTTACTAACAGCATAAAAAAATAGTTTATTGACAACATTAAAATTTAAACATATAATAACAGTGTAAATTAAATTAATACTGTTAAGTTATGAGGTGATTATATGAGTATTAAAGAAAGACGTAAAAATGAAAAAGCAGAAATGAAGAAAAAAATTATTGATGCTAGCATTGAAATTATCAATCAATATGGATATGAAAATTTATCGATAAGAAAAATTGCTACAAAAATAGAATATTCTCCAACTACAATTTATCTTTACTACAAAGACAAAGCAGAGATTATCAGTGATATGACCAATAAGCTTTATAACACAATAGAAAGTAACACTATTGACCTTATGCATAATTCTTCTTCTCTACCAATAGATATACAAATTATAAAAATTATGACTAGCTTTATAAAAACTCTCTCTAGTGAACCAGAGATGTCAAAAGCCATTATGCATAGTAAAATGAATTTTATATTTGCATCTGAAAATATAAATAGTACACCTAGTAATAATGGTATAAAAATGCTCGATGAACTCCTTTCCATTGGGATTAAGCAAGGAATATTTAAGCAAAATGTAGATAAAACCTCATGGATGCTTATAAGTGCACTATTAGGATTCGTTTTATGTATTGTAGAAAATCAATTGTATTCTTTACATAATTTTTCTCAGATTATAGACAATTTCTTAGAAATTTTAGTTGGAGGACTTTATAATGAAAACTCAAAACGAAGTTACTAATAAGAAGAAAAAATCTTTAAAAATTTTAAAAATATCAGTGGTTCTATGTTTTGTATTTGTATTTATTATTATTTTAATTGCAAGTAACTTAAAACCAGAAAAGTTAGTGGTGAAAAATATAAATCTCGCTAACGTAAAAAATGGCATTTATACTGGAAGTGCTGATAATAAACTAGTAAAAGCTACTGTATCTGTTGAAGTTAATAATGGGAGAATCCAAAATATTAATATACTAAAACATGACAATCTTTTAGGTAAACCTGCTGAAAAGATTATAACAAATATTATTGAGCACAGTCTTTAAATGTAGATGCTATAAGTTCTGCAACTTATAGCAGTGATACTATACGAAAAGCTGTAGAAAATGCTTTAAGAAAAGGAGAATAATTATGAATACTATTATTATATATTCAAGTAAATATGGTTGTACAAAAGACTGTGCGAATATACTAAAAAATAAACTATCGGATAATGTCACTATTGTTGATATTAACAATAAGAATATTAAAATTGAATTATCAAAATTTGATAAAATTATTATTGGAAGCTCTATATATGTTGGTTCAGTTTCAAAAAAAATCCGTATATTATGTAACGATAACATAGAATTATTAAGCAAAAAACAAGTTGGTATCTTCCTTTGTTGTGGCTTTTCTGAACAAGCAGACAAATATTTAAAATCAAACTTTCCATCATCTTTATTAGAAAGTGCAAAGGCGATTGGAATTTTTGGTAGTGAAGCTCGATTAGAAAAAATGAAATTTTTAGATAAACTTATTATGAAATCTGTTACAAAAGGTAATTATGACAGTTTTAGAATATCACAGGATAATATAGACGATTTTTTAAGAAATTTTAATAGCTAAAATAAAATTACTTATCTCTATAATAAACTCTTTTTATTTATAAGTAATATTGCCAAAAATAGTCTTTAATCTTTACCAAAATTTTATTATTCTTAGTGAAATCTAATGAAATTAGTACTTAACATATATTTTATTCATTATAATAAAAAAGGAGCTTATCTCTATTTTGAGACAGCTCCTTTTTATAATATCT
>NZ_JAGWCV010000031.1:0-43226 GCF_020657735.1 Clostridioides sp. ZZV15-6383
ATGGATTTGTCCTAGTTGTAATGAAACTCACGATAGAGATATAAATGCAAGTATAAATATATTAAAAGAAGGATTAAGACTAATAACAATTCAAAATAAATAACTTATGTAAGAACCGTAGGAACTATGGGGATAGCCTGTGGAGAATTAGTAAGACATATTTTAGTATGCAAAATTCTATGAAGCAGGAACCCTGTGACTTTAGTCATGGGAGGTTCAGGATAGATTAATAAGAATTAGTGGTACAGGTCTGTATAAATCAAAGATAAATGAAAGCGTTGTTACAGAAGGATTTATTTACGACAATGTTATACAGACAGGTCAAGAATTAGTCGTATTGGATATATGTGATAATCAGCTTTGTATAGAATGTTCCCATTACATGAAATGCCTAAATAAAGTAATAATAGCAGTTCCAATAAAGTATAATAATCGAACTATAGGAGTAATTGGTGCTATTAGCACAGATAAAACTAAAAAAGTAGAAATAAGTGCAAAAATAGATAATTATTTAAAATTTGTCAATCATATATGCGATTTAATTTCTATGAAGATAGAAGAGCATGAAGCATCAAAAAATAGCAGTAGAAAAATGAATATGATGATAGAAATCATTGAAAATGTTGAAAAAGGCGTTATAATACTAGACATAAATAGCAAAATATCTTATATAAACAATATAGCTCTAAAAAAATTAGATATAGAGAAAGATATAATAGAAAATATAGTAAATATAGTATCTGTTGAATCTTCCTCAAATGGACATGAATTACTAGAAATTGATATTGATAACAAGATTTATAATATAAATGCCAAAATAATTCCTGTATATCCATATATAAATCAATACGACAAGATAATCATATTTGACAAGACATATATCAATCATAAAGGACATGGAAAAGTGAATAGTGGCTGGGGAAATAGTGATATAGAGTCCATAATTGGAAATTCAGAAGCAATGTTAAAAGTAAAAGAGAGAACTAAGAAATTAGCAAAATCAAATTCAACTGTCCTAATAACTGGTGAAAGTGGTACAGGTAAAGAGTTAATTGCTAGAGCCATACATGCTGAAGGTAGTAGGTGGAACAAGCCCTTTATTGCGATAAACTGTGCTGCTATTCCAGAAAACCTTCTTGAAAGTGAGTTATTTGGCTATATAAAAGGTGCATTTAGTGGAGCTAGTAGTGGAGGTAAAGTGGGGAAATTTGAACTTGCAAATGAAGGTGTTATATTTCTTGATGAAATGGGAGATTTGTCAATGCCTTTACAAGCAAAGTTACTTAGAGTTTTACAAGAGAGAAAATTTGCGAGAATTGGGTCAAATAAACTTATAGATTTAGATATAAGAGTAATTGCTGCTACAAATAAAAATTTATTGAAATTAGTAAATGAAGGTAAGTTTAGGGATGATTTATACTATAGATTAAATGTAATTCCTATAAATTTGCCACCTCTTAGGGAAAGAAAGGATGATATTGAATCAATAATGATGAAGTTTGCTTCTAAATATTCTTTAGAATTAGGTATTCAATTGAATAAAATAGAAGAAAATGTAATGAATATGTTGATTAACTATAATTGGCCGGGAAATATAAGAGAACTAGAAAATGCAGTTGAATATATGATGAATTTGGTTGGAGATGATGGAATAATATACAAAGATATGCTTCCATTAGATATTTTGAACTATTATGATATTAATGGAAATGGCCATAAAGATAAAAATATAGATATAACATTTGAAAGCGATATAGTTGAAGGGATAGTAGAGAACCAAGAAAAGATACTTTCAATTAAAGAATTAGAGTTGACTTACATAAACAAGTTGTTGAATAAGTATGGAAGAGATACAAAGACAAAGAAGAAAATAGCAAAAGACTTAGGTATAGGTCTGGCTACATTATATAGAAAGTTGGAAGAAGAACAGCAGTAATATAATAGAACATCAAAATGATAAGTATTTATATATTTCTTTGGACTGATATACTAACTAGAGTAGATATTCTTATGAATTTCAAAATAGGGCAGGATGAAAAAGGAAATAAATCTATAAAAAATATAAAGTACTTCTATAAATTTATAGAGTTTATACATAAGAAGGTTATAGCCATACATTTATAGAAAGTAAAAATAGTAATATATCTGACAAAACAATAGACATATAAAGAATAAGAGCATAATAAAGGAAAAATTAAAATAAAGAAACGGTTTCTCGAATTGATAATTCTCGTATTGATAAAAATTTCCCAATATGAGAATTTTTTCTTTTATAAATCTTATTTTTCACATTCAAAATTTATAAAATTTAAAGAAATTTTATAAAAGTATGTAATTCCAACATAAAAAAATTGTTTTTAGAATAAATAATATTGGCATAGTAATTGCTTTACTATAAAGACACAAAGATAAAAAATTAATAATGACATCGAAAAATTTGAAAGGGGAATATAAAATAAATGAGAGAAATAAAATGGAAATTAAATAACTTACCTAAATCAGAGGAAAAAGAAAAAGGGATTGAATTTTTAAGAGATGAAGAAATTGCAAAGGCTAAAGCTTTCCATGAGAGCTTTCCACAATATGAAAAGACTCCTTTAGTTAAATTAGATAACTTAGCAAAATCACTAGGAGTAAGCGGAATATATGTAAAAGACGAATCTTATAGATTTGGATTAAACGCATTTAAAGTTTTAGGTGGTTCTTATTCTATGGGTAGATACCTAGCTCAAAGATTAGATACAGATATATCTGAGTTAGGATATGATAAATTAACTTCAAAAGAAATAAAAGAAAAATTAGGAGAAATAACTTTCTTTACAGCTACAGATGGAAATCATGGTAGAGGAGTTGCTTGGACAGCCAATAAATTAGGTCAAAAATCTGTCGTATTAATGCCAAAAGGTTCTTCTGAATTCAGATTAAATAAAATCAAAGGAGAAGGTGCAGATGCTAGTATAACAGACTTAAACTATGATGATGCAGTAAGATTAGCTAATGATTACGCAGAAGCTGATGACCACGGAGTAATGGTTCAAGATACAGCTTGGGACGGATATGAAGAAATACCAGCATGGATAATGCAAGGCTATGGAACTATGGCTAAAGAAGCAATAGAACAATTAAAAGAATATGGAGTAGACAGACCAACACACGTATTTGTGCAAGCAGGAGTTGGTTCACTTGCTGGTGCAGTTCAAGGATATGTTGCTTCAATATATGATGAATGCCCAATAACAGTAGTAGTAGAAGCTGATGAAGCTGATTGTTACTATAAATCAGCAGAAGCAGGAGATGGAAAACCAAGATTTGTTGGAGGAGATATGCCAACTATAATGGCAGGTCTTGCTTGTGGAGAGCCAAACACTATAGGGTTTGAAGTGTTAAAAAATTATTCATCAGCATTCGTTTCAGCACCAGACTGGGTATCTGCTAAAGGTATGAGAATACTAGGAAATCCTCTAAGAGGAGATGAGAAAGTAATCTCTGGAGAATCTGGAGCAGTTACAACTGGAGCATTAGTTTCAATACTTGAAAGTGAAGATTTAAAAGATTTAAGAGAAGCTTTAAAACTAGATGAGAACTCTAAAGTATTATTAATAAGTACAGAAGGAGATACTGACCCTGACAAATATAAAGATATAGTTTGGAATGGTGAGTGCCAAAGTAAATAAAAGACTTAAGTAAAATAAAAACTTAATAAGTAAAATAAAAACTTAAGCAAATGAAAAACTCAAAATAAAAACCAAATAAAACTAAACAAAATTAAAATAAAGTCTAAATAAAAGTTTAATAAATAAAATATAAAGAAGTAAAAAATCAATAGATTAAGTGAAATATGAATAAATTAAAAAAGTGAAATATCAAAGTAAAACATCAACAAATTAAAAATTATATGGGGGAATATCAAAATGTTAAATGAAATAAGAAAAAAACAATTAACTGAAGTATGCCAAGATTTAATAAGAAATGCTAGTTATTCAGGTCAAGAAGAAAATGTAGTAAAAGCAATAGAAGAGAATTTTGCTTTACTAGGTTTTGATAGCTGGTCAAGAGATAGATATGGAAATATAGTAGGATGTATAAAAGGAAACAAACCAGGTAAAAAAATATTATTTGATGGACATATAGACACAGTTCCAGTTCCAGATGCAAGTAAGTGGAGTGTTCCTCCTTTTGAAGCAAGAATAGTAGATGGAAAAATATATGGTAGAGGAACTTCTGATATGAAGGGGCAAGTAAGTGCTATGATGGCAGCTGTTTCATACTTTGCAGAAGATACTAACAAAGACTTTGAAGGTGAATTATATGTAGCAGGTGTTGTTCACGAAGAAATATTTGAAGGAGTTTCAGCTAGAGAAATAAGTAAGGCTGTTCAACCTGATTATGTTGTAATAGGTGAATCTTCAGAATTAAACTTGAAGATTGGTCAAAGAGGTAGAGGGGAAATAGTAGTAGAAACTTTTGGTAAACCAGCTCACTCTGCTAATCCAGAAAAAGGTGTAAATGCAGTTTATAAAATGGCTAATGTAATCCAAAAGATACAACAATTAGTACCTCCAACTCACCCAGTTTTAGGTGATGGAATACTAGTTTTAACAGATATAAAATCTTCTCCATATCCAGGAGCTTCAGTAGTACCAGATTACTGTAAAGCTACTTTTGACAGAAGATTATTAGTTGGAGAAACAAGAGAAGGAGTATTAGCTCCAATACAAGCATTATTAGATGAAATGATGAAAGAAGACCCAGAATTAACTGCAAAAGTTTCTTATGCAGTTGAAAAAGCTGACTGTTATACAGGAAATACTATAGAAAGTGAAAGATTCTTCCCAGGTTGGTTATACGATGAAGAGGATGAATTTGTTCAAGCAGCATATAAAGGATTAAAAGAAGCTGGAATAGATTCAGAAATAACTCAATACTCATTCTGTACAAACGGAAGCCACTATGCAGGTGAGGCTGGAATAAGAACTATAGGATTTGGTCCTTCTAAAGAAAATCTTGCTCATACAATAGATGAGTATATAGAATTAGACCAATTGTTTAAAGGTGCAGAAGGATATTATGGTATATTAAAATCAGTTTATAAAAAATAATTAGGAGATGGTTTTGTGAGAACTTTAATAAAACATGGGCTTATAGTAGATGGAAGTAAAGCACCAGCATATGAAGGCGATATTTTAATAGAAAACGAGAAAATATTAAAAATATCACAGGATTTAAATGAAGAAGCTGACAAAGTTATAGATGCAAAAGGTAGAGTTATATGTCCAGGTTTCATAGATACTCATAGCCATTCAGACCTAGTGATTTTAGTTAATCCATATAATGAGGTAAAGATTAGACAGGGAATTACAACAGAAGTGTTGGGCCAAGATGGGATATCTATGGCCCCTCTACCTCAAGAACATATATCTTCTTGGAGAAAAAATTTAGCAGGCCTAGATGGTGAAAGTGATGAAATTGATTGGAAATATGAAACAACAGAGAATTATTTGAAAATGATGGATGACAATGGGGTAGGTTTAAATGAAACTTATTTAGTACCTCATGGAAACGTTAGAATGGAAGCAATGGGACTTGAAGATAGACCTGCTACTAAAGAAGAAATTCAAAAAATGTGTGAAATTACAGAGAGAGAGCTAAAAGCAGGAGCTATAGGATTGTCTACTGGACTTATATATATACCTTGTGCATACTCGTTGACAGAAGAAATTATAGAGATGTGTAAGGTTGTAGCAAAATATGATGGAGTATTTGTAGTTCACCAAAGAAGTGAAGCAGATACAATATTAACATCAATGGAAGAAATCATAGAAATTGGAAAACAATCAGGAGTAAAAGTTCATTTTTCACACTTTAAGGTTTGTGGTAAATCAAATTGGAAGTATATACCTCAAGTTATAGAGCTTTTAGAAAAAGCAGAAAAAGAAGGTATAAGAGTATCTTTTGACCAATATCCATATGCAGCAGGAAGTACAATGCTTGGAGTAGTTTTACCTCCTTGGGCACATTCTGGAGGAACTGATAAATTAATAGAAAGATTAAGTGATGAAAACGAAAGAGCAAAAATGAAAAAAGACATAGCAAATGGAATAGAAGGTTGGGATAATTTTATAGAGTTTGCTGGAATAGACCAAATATTTGTAACAAGCGTAAAAACAGAAAAGAATAAAGATACAATTGGTAAGAGCTTATTAGAAATTGGAAAAATGAGAGGAAAAGACCCATTAGATGCAACGTTTGATTTACTAAAAGAAGAAGAAAATGCAGTTGGAATGGTAGATTTCTATGGATTAGAAGAGCATATAATAGGATTCATGAAAAGAGATGAGCAAAATGTATGTACAGATGGTCTTTTAGCAGGTAAACCACACCCAAGAGCTTATGGTTCTTTCCCTAAAATACTAGGAAGATATGTTAGAGAGTTAAATGTACTAACAATTGAAGAAGCTGTTTATAAAATGACTAAAAAGGCAGCTACAAGCTTTAGTATAAAAGACAGAGGCGAGTTAAAAGAAGGATATTTTGCAGATATAGTTATATTTGACAAGGATACAGTTAGTGGATGTGATGATTTTATCGACTCTATGCAGTATCCTACAGGTATAGATTATGTAATTATAAATGGAAATTGTGTTGTTGAAGAAGGAAAATACAATAAAATTAAAGCAGGAAAAGTACTTAAAAATTAAATCTTAGCTTTAAGGAGGAATAAATTTATGATTTTAGTGGGGAATGGGAGGCTAATAAGCCAAGATTCTTTAAATCCCTATATGGAAGATGGATGTGTAGTAATAAATGATAATCTAATTGAAGATATAGGTACTACAGAGGAAATGAAAGCGAAATATCCAGTACATGAATTTATAGATGCAGGCAAGAAAATAATCATGCCTGGTCTAATAAATTCACATATGCATATATACAGCTCATTTGCTAGAGGAATGGCAGTTCCAGGAAAACCTTCTGAGAATTTTTTAGAAATATTAAACAATTTATGGTGGAGACTTGATAAACAGCTTACACTAGAAGATACAAAATACAGTGCATATGCAACTTATATAGAATGTATAAAAAATGGTGTAACAACAGTTTATGACCATCATGCAAGTCCAAATGCAATTGAAGGAAGTTTGTTTACAATATCAGATGTTGCAAAGGATTTGGGAATTAGAACATGCCTTTGTTATGAGGTATCTGATAGAGATGGTGGAGATACAATACAACAAGGTATCAATGAAAACGTAAACTTTATAAAATATGCTCAAAAAGATGATACAGACATGATAAAAGGAATGTTTGGTCTTCATGCTGCGTTTACGTTGTCTGATGACACATTAAATAAATGTGCTTCAGAAATGGCTGGTCTTGATACAGGCTACCATGTACATGTTGCTGAAGGGTTAGCAGACCTACAATATAATGTAGATAAATATGGAAAAAGGGTTTTAGAAAGATTCGATGATTTTGGTGTACTAAAAGAAAAAACAATAGCAGTTCATTGTATATATATAAGTACAGATGAAATCAGTCTTTTAAATAAAACAAATACATTTGTAGTTCACAATCCAGAATCTAATATGGGAAATGCAGTTGGATGTTCTCCTGCAATAGAGCTACTAAAAAGAGGTGTTACAGTAGGTCTAGGGACTGATGGATATACTAGTGATATGTTTGAATCATTAAAAGTTGCCAATATAATTCACAAACATCACTTAAGTGACCCAAGAGTTGGATTTGAAGAATCACAAACAATGTTATTTGATAACAATAGAAAAATAGCAAAGGCTTATTTTAAAAATGACTTAGGAGTACTTAAAAAAGGTGCTTATGCAGATGTTATAGTAGTTGATTATATACCGCACACTCCATTGACAGAAAACACAATAGGGGGACACACTATATTTGGAATAAGTGGAAGAAGTGTAGACACAACTATTATAAACGGAAAAGTACTTATGAAAGATAGAAAGTTAGTAAACATAGATGAAGAAAGTATTCTAGCTAAAAGCAGAGAATTGAGTCAAAATCTATGGAATAGAATCTAAATAATTGATATTAACATACAAGTAAGAAACGAGAATTTAGATGTTAAAAACAGAGCTTAGACAAAAGTAGAATTTAAATGAAGTATATAGATAAAAAATATATGGAATAGAATATTAAATTAAATATAGAAGGGAGACCCAAAATGTCTCAAGATAAAAGCCCTAAAATAGCTCCAGTAGATGAAAGATTACCTGTATCTAAATCTTGGGTATTTTCACTACAGCACGTTTTGGCAATGTGTGCAGGAGCAGTAGCAGTTCCTATGATGATAGGAAGTGCTGCACGACTAGATCATGCTAGTATTGTTTTTTTAATAAATGCTTGCTTGTTTATGGCAGGTATAGGAACACTCATACAAAGTGTTGGTATAGGAAATATTGTAGGTGCTAAAATACCAGTAATAGAAGGAACTAGTTTTGCCGCTGTGGCAGGTATGACAGCAATAGCCTCATCATATAGTGATTCTCAAGTTGCAATACAAACAGTGTTTGGCTCCGTAATAGTAGCTGGATTGTTTTGTATACTACTTGCTCCAGTATTTGAAAAACTAATAAGATTTTTCCCTAGTGTAGTTACTGGAACAGTTGTTATGGTAATAGGTATTTCACTATTTCCAGTTGGGATAAAGTGGATAACTGACAATAAATTGGAAGCGGTTGAACCAAATTCATTAGCATTAGCTTTAGCAGTATTGGCAATAACTTTACTTTCATTTAAATTCTTAAAAGGAATTTGGAATAGTACAGCTATATTGGTAGGTATAGTACTTGGTACGCTACTTTCCATGGCAGTTGGAATGGCAGATTTTAGTGCAGTAAATGGAGTTGGTTGGCTTAGTTTAAATGTACCTTTAAAATTTGGAATGCCTAGATTTGAACTATCTGCAATACTGTCACTGTGTTTGATTATGTTGGTACTTATGACAGAGTCAGTTGGTAATATGATAGCTATCCATGAAATGGTAGACAAAGAAGTAACAGGTAAAAATATTAAAAGAGGTCTATTTGGAGATGGAATATCTACAGCTTTATCTGGAATATTCAATTCATTTCCAATAACTCCATTTGGTCAAAATACAGGAATAGTAGGTCTTACAGGTATAAAATCAAGATTTATAGCAGTTTATGCAGGGGTCATATTACTAGTACTTGGTTTCTTACCAAAATTTGCAGCAATAATAGGAGCAATACCTAAGCCTGTTCTTGGAGGCGTAGGATTTGCAATGTTTGGAATGGTAATGGTTGGAGGAGTAAAAACTTTAAGTAAAGTAAAATTTGACGGAACTAAAAATGGGGTTATAGTAGCAGTTAGTGTTGGTTTGTCTATGATACCACTAACAAATCCTGATTTCTATCATAATTTTCCAACTTGGGTACAAACAATATTCCATAGTGGAATAACAACAGGTAGTTTATCAGCAGTAATTTTAAATATATTCTTCAATGAACTAGGTTCTAAAAAAGAAAAAAATAATAAAGTTGAAGAAGCAAAGTAAAAATGAGAAAGTAAATAAAGAACAAATACAAATAAAAGAATACAGTCTAAATATTAAAAATATTTAATTTAAGGGAGAGATAATAATATGGCTAATTTAAAAGTTAATTTATATGGAATGGAATTCTTAAATCCAATTATGACAGCAGCAGGTCCTGGAGCAAAAGATGGTGCTCTCTGTCAAGATGCAGCAAAAGGTGGAGCAGGAGCTATATGTACAAAAACTATATCTGTATTACCAGCAGATGTACCAAGACCATGTATGGCAAAAACTAATAGTGGTTTCTTAAATACAGAATTATGGTCAGAGCTTCCAAAAGAGCAATGGATAGAGGAAGAATACAAAAAAGTAAAAGAAACAGGTCTTCCAGTAATAGTAAGTATGGGATATTCAGCAGAGCAAATAGCTGAAGTTGCTCCTTTAGTAAAACCTTATGCAGATGCAGTTGAATTATCTACTCATTATGTAGGTACAGATGTTGCACCAATAGTAAATGCCTTAAAAGCTGCAAAAGCCGTTTTAGATGTACCAGTATTTATGAAAATGAGTCCTCATACTGATATTCAAACTATTGCAAAAGCTGTTGAAGAGGCAGGTGCAGATGGCCTTGTAATGATAAACTCATTTGGACCATGTATGGCAATAGATGTAAATACAGGATACCCTATAATGGGAAGTAAAGCTGGATACGGATGGTTATCAGGTGCTCCAATAAGACCTCTAGCAATAAGATGTATATATGAAGCTTCTCAAGTTGTAAATATACCAATAATCGGTGTTGGTGGAATTACTTGTGGAAAAGATGTAGCTGAAATGATGATGGCTGGAGCAAGTGCTGTTCAAGTATGTACAGAAGCAATTCTTAAAGGACCTTCTATCTATGGAAAAATGGCTAAAGAGTTAAATGAATTCTTAGATGAAAATGGATATGCTGATGTTAATGAAATAAAAGGATTAACTCATAAGAAAATGGCAGCTAGAGGATTTAGAACTCATTCAGTAGCTCCAGTTGTAGATGATAATAAGTGTATCAAATGTAAGCAATGTGTAACAAGCTGTGTGTATGAAGCCTTAGAAGTTACAGATAAATTAAATATAGATGCAGATAAGTGTTTTGGATGTGGATTATGTGTAACTAGATGTCCAAAAGGAGCTTTAAGTATTTGCTACAATCAAGTAGAAGCTGTAAGTGAATAATATTATATAGAAATTTAATAATTAACTTAGAGTAATAGATATATTAGGATAATAAAATATATTAGATAAGCAAGTATTATATTTTAATAATACAACATGAAGTTAATAATTTTATTACGTTGATTTAACTAAACATTAGTTTAACTAAATATTAATTTAATTAGATATTGGTTTAATCTAAATATAGATTTACTGTGTATAAATGCAATAGTCAAATTACTTTAAGTTAATTTCTTCAGATAAAATAAATTGATACGTTATAAGTAAGGTGGAGTCTATATGGGAATTGTTTTAAAAGGTGGGAAAGTAGTAACAAGTGAAAAAACTTACTGCGCAGATGTAAGAATAGAAGATGAAAAAATAGTCGATATAGGTATTGATATATCAAAAGAAAATGATGAAATAGTCGATGTTAGTGATTCTTATGTTATACCAGGAGGTATAGATACACACACTCATTTTGACTTAGATACAGGGGTTACTAAGACAGCAGATAACTTTGAGACAGGAACAAAAGCTGCTATAGTCGGAGGAACTACTACTATATTGGATTTTGCTACACAAGCTAAGGGATGTTCTTTAAAAGAAGGATTAGAAGAATGGCATGAAAAAGCTAGGGATAAATCCTATTTAGATTATGGCTTTCATATGGCTATAACAGACTGGAATGACTCAGTTTGTAATGAAATGGAAGATATGGTTAAAGAAGGAGTATCTTCATTTAAATTGTATATGGCATATAAAGGAAGCCTTCAAGTTGATGATGGTGTTATATTTGAAGCTTTGAGAAAAGCAGAAGAGATAGGCGGGATTATTGGATTCCATTGTGAAAATGGGGACATAATATGTGAACTTGTGGATAAGGCAAAGGCAGAAAATAATCTATCTCCAAGATATCATCAATTAACTAGACCAGCTATACTGGAGGCAGAGGCTACTTCAAGACTTATGAAGATAGCTGAAGTTGCAAACTCTAAGGTGTATGTTGTTCATCTAAGCTGTAAAGAATCCTTGGATGAGGTTATAAAAGCCAAGCAAAGAGGTGTGGATGTAATGGTTGAAACTTGTCCTCAATACCTTCTATTAAATGATGAATTATATGATTTAGATGGATTTGAAAGTGCTAAGTATGTAATGTCACCACCTCTAAGAAATAAAGAAAATAATGAAATATTATGGAATGCAATTTCAAATAATCAAATAGATACTATAGGAACAGACCATTGTTCTTTTAATTATAGGGGACAGAAGGAACTTGGAATAAACGATTTCAGTAAGATACCAAATGGTTCTCCAGGTGTAGAACATAGGATGAGTCTTTTATACACATATGGAGTATGTAAAAATAAAATATCTATTAACAAGATGGTAGAAGTAACATCAACTAATGCAGCAAAGTTATTTGGAATGTATCCTAATAAAGGAACTATAGAAATAGGTAGTGATGCAGATATATTAGTTTTAAATCCAAATAAGAAATCTAAAATAGAATCAAAAAAACAATTTCAAAATGTAGATTATACACCTTATGAAGGGTATGAAGTTGATTGTCAAATAGAACATGTTTATTTAAGAGGAAAAGAAGTAGTTAGAGAGGGAGAATTAATCTGTAATACTCCAAGTGGGAGATATATAAATAGGCGTCTAACAAAGGGGGCTAGAGAATGGTAGAATTTATATTAAATGGAAAGAAAGTTGTTGCAAAAGAAGGCAAAAAACTTTTAGACTTCCTTAGAGAAGATATGAATATAACTTCAGTTAAAAATGGATGTTCAGAAGGTGCTTGTGGAACATGTATGGTTATAATAGATGGTAAATCGACTAAAGCATGTGTATTTAAAACTGATAAATTAGCCGGGAAAAACATAACAACTATAGAAGGATTATCAGAGAGAGAAAGAGATGTTTTTGCATATTCTTTTGCTAGCCAAGGAGCTGTACAATGCGGATTTTGTATTCCAGGTATGGTAATTAGTTCAAAAGCACTTATAGACGTTAATAATAATCCTACTGAAGATGATATAAAGAAAGCTTTAAAAGGTAATATATGTAGATGCACAGGGTATGTAAAAATAATTAAGGCTGTAGATTTAGCAGCAAAGATTTTTAGAGAAGATATAGATGTACCAAAAGTAAACTGTAAAGGTCTAGTAGGTGAAAATCTTCCTAGAGTTGATGCAGTAGGTAAAACACTTGGATATTCTGAATATGTAGATGATATGAGAATTGAGGGTATGATTTATGGTTCAGCAGTTAGAGCTAAATATCCTAGAGCTTTAGTTAAAAAAATAGATGTAGAAGAAGCAAAAGCTTATCCAGGAGTTGTTGCAGTTTTAACAGCTAAAGATATTCCAGGAACTATAAAAGTAGGTCACTTAAAGAAGGATTGGGACACTTTAATACCAGAAGGTGAGATAACTAGATACTTAGGAGATGGAATAGTCTTAGTAGCAGCAGAAACTAGAGAAGCGCTAGAGGAAGCAAAAAAGCTAGTTAAGATAGATTATGAGGAATTAACACCATTAAGTACTACAGAAGATGCTCTTAGAGAGGATGCTCCAAAGATACATGAAACAGGTAATATACTTGTGAAGGAGCACTTAGTAAGAGGAGATGCTGAGGAAAAGATAAGAAATTCAAAATATGTTGTAACTAAGAGATATACTACACCTGCTACAGAACACGCATTTTTAGAGCCTGAATGTGCAGTAGCTGGTCCTTATGAAGAAGATGGAGTAATAATCTATTCAACAGACCAAGGAGTATTTGCTACTCAACATGAATGTGCAGACATGTTAGGGTTACCATATGAGAAAGTAAGAGTTATAAATAAAATGGTAGGCGGAGGCTTTGGTGGAAAAGAAGACATGAGTGTTCAACACCATGCAGCATTACTTGCATACCATACTAAGAGATTTGTAAAAGTACAGTTAACAAGAAAAGAAAGTATTATTGTTCATCCAAAACGACATGCCACAGAAATGGAATTTACGACAGCATGTGATGAAAATGGATATTTAACAGGTATGAAAGCAACAATAATATCTGATACAGGTGCATATGCCTCTCTTGGAGGACCAGTACTACAAAGATTGTGTACTCATGCAGCTGGACCATACAACTATCAAGATATTGATATAACAGGAACAGCAGTGTATACTAATAACCCTCCTGGAGGAGCATTTAGAGGTTTTGGCGTTACACAAAGTTGTTTTGCAACAGAATGTAATCTAAATTTACTTGCTGAAATGGTTGGAATATCACCTTGGGAGATAAGATATAAAAATGCAATAAGACCTGGGCAAGTTTTACCAAATGGTCAATTTGCAGATGAAGGAACAGCAATGGCAGAAACGCTAGAAGCTGTAAGAGAAGAATATGAAAATCATCCACGTGTAGGCATAGCTTGTGCAATGAAAAATAGTGGTGTTGGAGTTGGTATACCTGATGTTGGAAGATGTAGATTAGTGATAAAAGATGGAAAAGTTCATATAAGAACAAGTGCTTCTTGTATAGGTCAAGGTCTTGGTACTGTCGTGACTCAAGTAGTTTGTGAAACTACTAACTTACTTCCTGAAAATATAGTTCATGAAGTTCCAGATACTCATTTAACACCAGATTCTGGTAATACTACAGCTTCAAGACAAACAGTATTTACAGGAGAAGCTACTAAAGTTGCATCAAATAAATTAAAAGAAGCTTTAGACTCTGGCAAAACTTTACATGATTTAGAGGGAGAAGAGTTTTACGGAGAATATGCAAGTGTCACAGATAAAATGGGTTGTGATAAAGAAAATCCAGTAAGCCATGTTGCTTATGGATACGCAACACAAGTTGTAATGCTAGATGAAAATGGAAAATTGGAAAAAGTAGTAGCAGCACATGATGTTGGAAAAGCTATAAATCCAATCAGTTTAGAAGGACAGATAGAAGGTGGAGTAGTCATGGGACTTGGATATGCTTTAACTGAAGACTACCCAGTAGTTAACTCTGTTCCAATAGCTAAATTTGGTACATTAGGTTTATTTAAGTCTACAGATATACCAGAAATACAAGCTGTAATAGTTGAAAAGAACAAAGATTTATTGGCTTATGGAGCAAAAGGTGTAGGAGAAATTTGTACAGTTCCTACTGCACCAGCAGTGCAAAATGCCTATTATGTATTTGATAAAGAATTTAGAACTGAACTACCACTACAAAATACTCCATATAGTAAAAAAAAGTAACAAAAAAAAGAAATATTAAATAAAAAAATAGATGAAATTGTAAATAAAAAAAACCCTTTTGCATAAGGTATATTTTAAATGATAGAATATACATATACAGGAGGGTTTTTCTTTTATAAAATAAGTTTAATAAAATTGAGAGGTGAGCAGAATGAATTTTAATAATAGTCTAGAGTTAACTCAGTCTCAGAAGCTAATAATGACTACACAACTTAAGCAATCATTATCAATATTAAATATGAGTAAGTTAGAATTAGAAGAAGAGATTAAAAAAGAAGCAGAGAATAACCCATTAGTTGAAGTCGAGAAAAGTGGGGAGATTAATTGGGAAGAATATATAAAAGACATGGATAGGTCAAGACGTTTAGACAGAACAGAGATAAGCTATAATCCTGATAATGAAGTTAATCTAGAAAATTTAGTTAAATATTCGTCAAATTTATATGAGGATTTAAAATTTCAGATAAGCCTGTATAAACTTACAGATAAAGAATTGGAAGTCTGTGAGTATATAATTGATAGTTTAGATGAAGATGGATATTTAAGAACTGAGGAAAAAGTAATTGTTGATACCTTAAAGATAGATGAAGAACTTTTTGAAAAATGTTTGATTAGTGTTCAGCAGTTGGAACCTAGTGGAGTAGGGGCAAGAAGTCTTTCAGAATGTCTAATGATACAAATGGCTAGTTTGGGAATATATAATGAAATTTTAGAGGAAATCGTTACAAAAGACTTAAATTTAATTGCAAATAATAAATACAAAGAGATAAGTAAAAAGTACAATATGTCGCTACAAAAATGCGTTGAACTAATAAATATAATTAAGACATTAGACCCCAAGCCAGGAAGAACTTGTTCAGTAGAAAAAAGTGTATACATTCAACCCGATGTAACAGTAGAAAAAATTGATGATGAATTTATTGTATATTTAAATGAAAAAGATTCTTATCAAATAAGAATCAATAGTTATTATAAAGACATATTAAAAAATTCACAGTCTGATGAAAGTGCAAAAGAATTTATAAAAGAAAGACTAAATTCAGCAACAGGACTTATGAAAAATATAGAAAGTAGGAAAACTACAGTACTTAAGATTGCAGAAGAAATAGTAAAAGCTCAAGATGAATTCTTGAGAAAAGGGACAAAATATATAAAGCCTTTAAAAATGAAGGACATAGCAGAAAAGTTAAAATGTCATGAATCTACTATAAGTAGAGGTGTAAATGGTAAATATATGCTAACACCTTTTGGCGTATATGAATTTAGATACTTTTTCAGTAGTGCCATTGAAACTGAGAATAATGAAATGGCATCTAGTACAAGCATAAAAAAAATTATAAAGGAAACAATAAAAGACGAAAATAAAAAGAAACCTTTAAGTGATGACCATATATCTAAGTTACTAAAAGAAAAAGGAATCAATGTTGCAAGAAGAACAATTGCCAAATATCGTGAAGAATTAGGAATCCTATCTTCAAGTAAGAGAAAAGAATTCTAATAAGTAAAAGACAAATATCAGTATAGTAAGGGGAAAAGGCTAGTTAAAAGATGAATGTGAATTAGGCTAAAAATGTTATGAAATAAAATATTGAAAAATGTTAAAACGCTAGAAGGTATTCAAATACTAAAGAACATTAAATACTAAAAAATATTAAAATACTAAAATACTAAAGAAGATTAAAAAATTAGATAACATTAAAATTCATAAAGCGTTAAAATGCTAAAAATATTAAAAAACCATAGAATATTAAAATGTTAGAAAGAATTAAAAAATAGGGGAACATTAAATATAGTAGAAAATACTAAAAAACTAGAAAACATAATTAAATAATAGTTTGTAAAGAATAATTAAATATTAGAACAAGAAGAATACTGGGATAAATAAACTATTATTATTAAATTTAATAATTACAAAATGAAAAACACATAGAGTATAAATAAAATAAGAATATTAAATATAAATAAGATTAGCTAGAAATAAAATTAGTTAGAGATAAAATTATTATAATAAAAATATAAAAATATATGTAAAAAGCCTTATATAAAAAAGAAAAAATACTGTACTTTGAAAATGGTGGAGAAATATTCTACAAAACAAAAAAATAAAAAAGTTTTTGAAAAACTATTGAAATCTATACGCAAATCCTATAAAATAAAAATATCTTGTGGGACTTAAATAAACACTAGGGACGGAAAAAGTCCCGAAAGGAAAGCAATAAGGAGTATGTTATGAAGAACTTATTAGAAATTCAAAAAAAATTGATTCCACAGGCAATTGAACTTATGGAAAGAAGATACTCTATTTTAAGACAAATATCTTTAAGTGAACCAATAGGTAGAAGAACCTTATCAAATGTATTAGAGATTAGTGAAAGAATAATCAGGTCAGAAACTGAGTTTTTAAAAGAACAAGAACTTATAGATGTAGCTGTATCTGGTATGACTATCACTAAAGAAGGTTCTGATTTGTTAGACAAACTTAAGGACATCATGAGTGACATCATGGGATTGTCTAAGTTACAAGATAGAGTCAGAGAAAAGCTTGGAATAAAAAAGGTAATACTAGTTCCTGGAAGCTGTGATGAAAATGGAAGTTTACTAAAAGATGTAACTAGATATGGATGTGAGTATTTCTTAAGTATTTTAAAAGATGGAGACATTGTTTCAATAACAGGTGGAAGCACTATGCTAGAGTTTTCAAACGTTATTAAAACTGATAAGAGATATCCAAACTCTACAATAGTACCAGCTAGAGGCAGTATGGGAACTGATGTAGAGATGCAATCTAATAGTATAGTTGCTTCAATAAGTAAGAAGTTACATTCTAATTGCAAACTTTTACATATACCAGATGAGTTGGACGAAAGTGCAATGAAAACTCTTAGCCTAGTGCCAGAGATTAAGACAACTTTGGAGTATATTAAAAGAACAGACATTTTAGTTTTTAGCATAGGTAGAGCTGATGTCATGGCAAAGAGAAGAAAACTTCCAGAAGATAAGGTTGATGAGATATTATCTAAAAATGCAGTTGGAGAAGCATTTGGATATTATTTCAACAAAGATGGAGAAATAGTTTATAAATTAAACACTGTTGGAATTGATTTAGAAACAGTTAAACAAGTAAAAGAAACTATTGCAATCTTTGCAGGCACTGAAAAAGTAGAAGCATTATTAGCTATATCAAATATGCATAAAAACATGGTTCTTGTAACAGATGAAGAAAGTGCTTATAAGATATTGTCATTATTATAAAAGTCAAGACCTAGCACAGAGCTAGAAAACATACATTTACTTTATAGGAGGTAGCGAAAATGGTTAAAGTAGCTATAAATGGATTTGGAAGAATAGGAAGATTAGCATTAAGAAAAATGATGGAGCAACAAGATAAGTTTGAAGTTGTTGCAATAAACGATTTAACAGACGCTAAAATGTTAGCTCATTTATTTAAATATGATACAGCTCAAGGAAGATTTAACGGAGAAATAGAAGTTAAAGAAGGCGCTTTTGTAGTAAACGGAAAAGAAATAAAAGTAACAGCAGAAAGAAATCCTGCAGACCTACCATGGGCTGAATTAGGAGTAGATATAGTATTAGAATGTACAGGATTCTTTACATCTAAAGACAAAGCTGAAGCTCATATACAAGCAGGAGCTAAGAAAGTTGTTATATCTGCACCAGCTACTGGAGATTTAAAAACAATAGTATTCAACACAAACAGTGACATATTAGATGGTTCTGAGACAGTTATATCAGGAGCTTCTTGTACGACTAACTGTTTAGCTCCAATGGCTAAAGTATTAAACGATAAATACGGTATAGAAAAAGGATTAATGACTACTATACATGCATACACTAATGACCAAAATACTTTAGATGGTCCTCATCCAAAAGGTGATTTAAGAAGAGCTAGAGCTGCTGCTGGAAACATAGTTCCAAACACTACAGGAGCTGCAAAAGCAATCGGTCTAGTAATACCTTCATTAAAAGGAAAATTAGATGGGGCAGCACAAAGAGTACCAGTTGTAACTGGCTCAATAACTGAATTAGTTTGTACATTAGGAAAAAATGTTACAGTTGAAGAAATAAATGCAGCTATGAAAGAAGCTTCAAACGAATCTTTTGGATACACTGAAGAAATGTTAGTATCTTCTGACATAATCGGAATAAGCTACGGTTCATTATTTGATGCTACTCAAACAAAAGTTATGGAAGTAGATGGAAAACAATTAGTTAAAGTTGTTTCTTGGTATGATAATGAAATGTCTTATACTTCTCAATTAATAAGAACTTTAGGATACTTTGCACAATTAGCAAAATAGTCAGCTTTGAGAAAATAGAAAAGTAGATTGACAAAGTCCGAGTTTGTAGTTTAATACTATGGACTCTGGACTTTTTTTAAGAAAAAATATATAAAATACACCTAAATAATGTTACATACTATATATAAAAATATGATAATATGATATATTTAATAGGGTAAAAGTATGTACTATATTATACTTGGCAATAAAAAATTACTTTATTAAAAGGAGAGATATTTATGTCAATGCTTAACAAAAAAACTATAGAAGATATTGATGTGTGCGGAAAAAAAGTATTAGTAAGATGTGACTTTAATGTGCCATTACAAGATGGTGTAATTACTGATGAAAATAGATTGAACGGAGCTTTACCAACTATTCAATATTTAATTTCTAAAGGAGCAAAAGTTATATTATGCTCTCACTTAGGAAAGCCAAAAGGAGAAGCTAAACCAGAACTATCTTTAGCACCAGTGGCAAAGAGATTATCTGAAATGTTAGGTAAAGAAGTTGTATTTGCAGCAGACGACAATGTTGTAGGAGAAAATGCAAAGAAAGCAACTGAAAAAATGGAAAACGGAGATGTAGTATTATTAGAAAATACTAGATATAGAAAAGAAGAAACTAAAAATGAAGAAAACTTCTCTAAAGAGTTAGCTTCACTTGCTGAAATATTTGTAAATGACGCATTTGGTACTGCTCATAGAGCTCATTGTTCAACAGTTGGGGCAGGAGAATTTTTACAAGAAAAAGTTTGTGGATACTTAATTCAAAAAGAATTAAAATTTTTAGGAGAAGCTGTTGCAAATCCTGTAAGACCATTTACAGCTATACTTGGAGGAGCTAAAGTTTCTGATAAATTAGCTGTTATAAATGAATTATTAGAAAAAGTTGATAACCTAATAATAGGTGGAGGAATGGCTTATACATTCTTAAAAGCTCAAGGTTATGAAGTAGGAACTTCTTTACTTGAAATAGATAAAGTTGAATACGCTAAAGAAATGATGGAAAAAGCTAAAAATAAAGGTGTTAATTTATTATTACCAGTAGACGTTGTTATGGCAGACCACTTTGCACCAGATGCTACTCCAATAGTAACAGAAGATGCTAATGTAAAAGAAGATTATATGGGACTAGACATGGGACCTAAGACTATAGCAAACTTTGTAAAAACTATAAAAGAATCAAAAACTGTAGTGTGGAATGGACCAATGGGAGTATTTGAATTTGAAAACTTTGCAAATGGTACATTATCAGTAGCTAGAGCTATGGCAGAGTTAACTGATGCAACTACTGTAATTGGTGGTGGAGATAGTGCAGCGGCAGTTAATCAATTAGGATTTGGTGATAAGATGACTCACGTATCAACAGGTGGAGGAGCATCACTAGAATTTTTAGAAGGTAAAGAATTACCAGGTATTGCAGCATTAGATAATAAATAAACTAATATATAGAGGAGATTGTAAAATGAGAAAACCTATAATTGCAGGAAACTGGAAAATGCATAAAACAATAAAAGAAGCTTTAGAATTTGTAAATGAAGTTAAAGATAAAGTAAATTCTGATAAAGTAGAAGCTGTTATATGTGCACCATTTACTTTATTAAAGGATTTAAAAGAAGCTACTAAGGGTACAAATATAAAGATAGGTGCTCAAAATATGCACTTTGAAGAAAAAGGAGCATTTACAGGAGAAGTTTCACCTCTTATGTTAAAAGAAATAGATATGGACTATGTTGTAATAGGACATTCAGAAAGAAGACAGTACTTTAATGAAACTGATGAAACTGTAAATAAGAAAGTTTTAAAAGCTTTAGAAGTAGGAATAGACCCAATATTATGTGTTGGAGAAACTTTAGAACAAAGAGAAGCTGGAAAAACTAAAGATGTTTGTAGAGTTCAAGTTGAAAAAGCTCTAGAAAATGTTCTTAAAGATGATTTGGCAAAAGTAGTTGTTGCATATGAGCCAATCTGGGCTATTGGAACTGGTAAAACTGCAACTGCTGAAGATGCTAATGACGTTATATCTTATATAAGAGAAGTTATAAAAGGATTATATGGAGAATTAGCTAATGAAGTTAGAATACAATACGGTGGAAGTGTTAAACCTTCAAATGTAGCCGAAATAATGGGTCAAAGTGATATAGATGGAGCTTTAGTAGGTGGAGCTAGTTTAGCTAGTAATGATTACCTAGACCTTGTTAATTTCTAAGGAGTGAAATGATGAAAAAAACAGTTGCTTTAATTATTATGGATGGGTTTGGTTACAATAAGGATGTTAAGGGAAATGCAATTGCTGAATCCAAAACTCCTAATTTAGATAGAATAAAAAAAGAGTATCCAAACACATTGATAAATGCTAGTGGTCTTGATGTTGGTCTACCTGATGGTCAAATGGGAAATTCAGAAGTTGGTCATACTAACATAGGTGCAGGTAGAATAGTATATCAAGATTTAACTAGAATAACAAAATCTATAAAAGATGGTGACTTTTTTACTAATAAAGTTTTATGTGAAGCTATGGATAATGCAAAGGAACATTCTCTTCATGTAATGGGACTTTTGTCTGATGGAGGAGTACATTCACATATAGACCATCTTAAAGCTATAATCAAAATGGCAAAAGATAAAGGTGTAGAAAAGGTGTATGTTCATTCATTTACTGATGGTAGAGATACTGACCCTCAAAGTGCATTAGAATATGCTAAAGAAGTACAAGATAGTATGAATGAAATTGGAGTAGGAGAATTTGCTACAGTTTCTGGTAGATACTATGCTATGGATAGAGATAAGAGATGGGAAAGAGTAGAGCTTGCATACAATGCTATGGTTAGAGGTGTTGGTGAAAAAGCAACTTCTATTGAAGAAGCTATTCAAAACTCTTATGACGATGGAAAAAATGATGAGTTTATAATGCCAACAGTTATTATGAAAGATGATAAACCAGTTGGAAGTATAAAGGAAAATGATTCAATTATATTCTTCAACTTTAGACCAGATAGAGCTAGACAGATAACTAGAGCTTTAGTTTGTGAAGCGTTTGATGGATTTAAAAGAGAAGATATTAAAAACTTCTTTGTATGTTTAACAGAGTACGATATAACTATAGAGAATGTGCATATAGCATTTGGACCTCAATCTTTAGCCAACACTCTAGGTGAGTATCTAGCTAAAAATGGAAAAACTCAACTTAGAGCTGCTGAAACTGAAAAGTATGCACATGTAACTTTCTTCTTCAATGGTGGAGTAGAAGAGCCAAACAAAGGTGAAGAGAGATTATTAATACCTTCTCCAAAGGTTGCAACTTATGATTTAAAACCAGAAATGTCAGCATATGAATTGACAGATAAAGCTTTAGAGAAATTAGGAGAAGATAAGTTTGACTTTATAGTGTTAAACTTTGCAAATCCTGATATGGTAGGTCACACAGGAAGTATAGAAGCGGCTGTTAAGGCTGTTGAAACTGTAGACACTTGTGTAGGAAAATTGATAGATAAAATAGTAGAGTTGGGTGGAAGTGCAATAATAACTGCTGACCATGGAAATGCTGAATATATGTTAGACCCAGAAACAGGAAAGACTGTAACAGCTCACTCTATTAATCCAGTACCGTTTATTGTAGTTGGTCAAGAATATGAAAGTGCAAAATTATTGGATGGAGGAAGATTATCTGATATAGCACCAACTGTTTTGGATATGATGAATTTAGAAAAGCCAGAAGAAATGACTGGTCATTCACTTATTTCAAGATAACTGATTCTGATAAGTAGAGAATAAGATATAAACTACAATATAAATTTGAAAATAGCACAGTTTATATTTATTTTGTAAGGTCTGCTATCGTAAAGTATAGATGCAAGTATATTTTATAAAGTTTACAAGATAGAGAATTTATAAAATATAAAAATTATAAGATAGATAATGATGCAAATAATAATAATTAATATATATTATATAAGCAAAAATTTTAGAATCATTAGTTGTACATTTTATGTTTAATGTTTTAAATCTAGTTATAATATTCGTGTATTGAAGATTGGTTTTGGATTTTAGACAAGTTTTTTTATATTATATAAATTAAAATATTATAAAAATAAAATAAAAATAGGAACTTTTACAAATTTACCCATCAAATAAATTTGTACCTAATTTTCAAAAACGACTTTATGTACTATAATATAGAAAGTAGATTAAAATAGTAGACGGATGTTTACAGTAAATGAAAATTTAACTAATAGAAAATCGAAGGGAGATATACAAATGTCAGTTATTGAATTAGTATATGCTAGAGAAGTATTAGACTCAAGAGGAAATCCAACTGTAGAAGTTGAAGTAGTATTAGAAGATGGAGCAATGGGAAGAGCAATAGTTCCATCAGGAGCATCTACAGGAGCTTTTGAAGCTGTTGAATTAAGAGATGGAGATAAGGGAAGATACTTAGGAAAAGGTGTAAAAACAGCTGTTGCTAATGTAAATGAAATAATAGCACCAGAAATAGAAGGAATGGATGCATTTGACCAACCAGCTATAGATGCAATCATGATAGAATTAGATGGAACTCCAAACAAAGGTAAATTAGGAGCTAATGCTATATTAGGTGTTTCAATGGCAGTAGCTAGAGCAGCTGCTGATGAAATAGGTCTTCCATTATTCCAATATTTAGGTGGAGTAAATGCTAAACAACTACCTGTTCCAATGATGAACATATTAAATGGTGGAGAGCATGCTGATAATAACGTTGATGTTCAAGAATTCATGATATTACCAGTAGGAGCTTGTTGCTTTAAAGAAGGTTTAAGAATGGGAGCAGAAGTATTCCATTCATTAAAGAAAGTTTTAGGAGAAAAAGGATTAGCTTGTGGTGTAGGTGACGAAGGTGGATTCGCTCCAAACTTAGGTTCAAACAGAGAAGCTTTAGAATTAATAGTTGAAGCTATAACAAAAGCTGGATATAAGCCAGGTGAAGACGTTATGTTAGGTCTTGACGTTGCTGCTACAGAAATGTACAACAAAGAAACTAAAAAATACGTTTTAGCAGGAGAAGGAAAAGAGTTAACTGCTGCTGAAATGGTTGCTTTATATGAAGATTGGTCAAACAACTTCCCAATAATAACTATAGAAGATGGTTTAGACGAAGAAGATTGGGATGGATGGAAGTTATTAACTGAAAAATTAGGAAATAAATTACAATTAGTTGGTGACGACTTATTTGTTACAAATACAGAGAGATTAGAAAAAGGAATTGAAAATGGAGTTGCTAACTCTATATTAGTTAAAGTTAACCAAATAGGTACAATAACTGAAACTTTAGATGCTATAGAAATGGCTAAGAGAGCAGGATATACTGCTGTTATATCTCATAGATCAGGAGAAACTGAAGATTCTACTATAGCAGATTTAGCTGTTGCAGTAAATGCTGGTCAAATAAAAACTGGTGCTCCATCAAGAACTGATAGAGTTGCTAAGTACAACCAATTATTAAGAATAGAAGAAATGGTTGGAGAGCAAGCTAGATACTGTGGATTAAAATCTTTCTACAACTTAAAAAAATAGTTATTAAGATTAAAGAGATAGTATAAAAGGTTTAAGTTTGTCTTATATAAGGATAAGTGTTAGTTGATTTTTCAAGTCACTTATCCTTTTTCATATTTCATTCCATAATTTTATTCACAGATTTAGATAAAATACGAATAAAAGTTTTAATTTCATCTTTATCTAATTGGCATAAGATATTTTATTAAAAAAATAAATAAAAGTTCTAATATACTTTGATTTAATCATAATTGTATTAAAGTATTATTGCTAGAGATAGGTTATTATATAGATTATTTATTTTAAATTATGTTGATAATTCAGAGTTATACCTATATCTTAAAATAATCGTTTTACTTTGTTGGCTATTTATAATATATACAATGAGAGTAGATTATTTTAAGTGTCAATTTATGTGTTAATTTAAATAGTTTCATTTTCTAAATTTTGTTAGTTTTTATATTAAGAATATAGTAAGCAATTATATATTCTTTTTGTGTATGATTTATAACATAATGGTCTTGAAATGACTATATTATTGTGATACACTAAAGAGTAATGAAATTTAAGTAATAAACAGATAGGAGGGGCAAGAATGAGCAACATTTTAATGGGTGTGCAAGTAGTACTAGGGATTTTACTAGTAATTAGCATAATGCCTCAAGATTCAAAGAATGCTTTACCTTCAGAGTTTGGTGGAGAAGGAAGTCAAGCTTACTTTAAACCAAAAGGAAAACAAGCATTTCTTGCTAGAGTTACAAAGATAACAGCAGTATTATTTTTTATAAATGCATTGGCATTACTTATAGTTAAGAAGTAATGATATTGTTGAATAACTGGCCATTATTTGATTAGTGCATTTGCTATATATTTAAAAATTAAATTTAGTTTTTAATAAAAGTACGTAAAGTAAAGAGTACAAAACATAAAAACTGGACTGATAATTTTATATTGTTGGTCCAGTTTTTATGTTTAAGATTAAGTTAGATATTTATTAAGTTATGTATTTATAAATATTATCTTAAAAATATCCTATTTCAATATATTTAATTTTCTATTTTATTGATGCTTTTAATATATTTAATTTTTTATTTATTAATACTTTTAATATATTTAATGCTTTTTAGTGTACTACTTGATTATATAAAAAGGAAGTTTATTTATGGATATATTTTGTCTATTTACAATCATGTGTATATTTTTTAAAACAAACAATTAGCTTATTATAATTTGGACAAGTATTCTAAATAGAATGTATAAGTAAAAGCGTACAGTTATAAAATATCATATAAGTAAATATGAATATCTAAATAAGATTATTCTGTTTTAAAATAAATATTATTAAAAATACTGTAATTATAGAAAATGCAGAAGTAAATACTACAATTTGCCCAGCTAGCTCACTATCAGAATCCATCTGTTGTGCCATTGTAAATGAAGAAACTGCAGTTGGGGCAGATAACATTATCATAAGTGATGCTAATTCTACATTTCTAAATCCAAGAAAAATGCTAATTGGTAAAAATATCGATGGTATAAGTATGAGTTTTCCACATACTCCCAATATAATGGGTCTTACATGTCCCTTTATAGAAGAAAAACTAAAAGAGCCACCTAGAATTATAAGAGATAAAGGCGTTGCTATTTTAGATATATCACCAATTGTCTTATGTAAAAATGTAGGAATATTAATATCTAAAATTAACATAATAAGACCAATTACAGAAGCTATTATAAGTGGATTTGCTATAATGCCCTTAACCATATGTTTTATGTTTACTTTACCACCCTTAAAAGTTTCAAGTATTACAACAGATAAAACATTAAACATAGGTACAATAACGGCTATTAATAAAGATGTGACTCCAATACTATTATCACCAAATAGTGAAATTGTCACAGGAATACCAAATATAACGAAATTACTACGAAATATGCCTTGTATTAAAGCACCTCTTGTTTTAATATCTTTTTCAATCTTAGGGATAATAAAAACTAAGATTAAGAAGATTGAAAAAATGATTATAATAGCTACAGACATAAGTTTAAAATTAAGAGAGCCATCTAAATCTGTATTGTATATGTTAAAAAATAATAATAGTGGCAAGAAAGATTTGAAACAGACATTATTCATTTTATTTAAAGTATGGACATCAAATAGACCTAATTTTTTTAGAATATATCCAAGTGACATTGTGAGAAACAAAGGAAGAACAACATTTACTGATAGAATTAAATTTTCCAAATTTTATTTTCCGTAACTCAATAATTAAATTAAATTCCCATCAGGGCATCTTAAATAAATAGATTTAATTTTGCCAAAGACTTCTATACATTCTAAAATTCCTTGATCAGTTTGAATCTCATTTTGTTCTAAGTATTTTTTTGTCTCATCAATATTCTTGTTTATTCTAAAATAAAAATCAGTACTACCTGTCTGTACGTTTTTCCTATGTGGTAGAAGCTCATATTTTTTATTTATTTCCTTAAAGTTAAAACCAAGTTTTTTATAAAAACTGATACAATTTTCTATATTATTAGTAGTAATGACTACATAGTCTATTTTTTTTATCATGACAACTCCTTAAGATTTAATATAGATTGATATAATGACAATTAAGTTAATCATTAATCAAATGTAGGCATTTAATTAATGATTAGCTATAGTCAAATCCAATTAGTTAGAATAACTTCCTTTTAATGTAAATGTATCTAAAACATGTCCGTCCATAGCTTTGAAAAATTCATTCATATAGAATCCTTTTTCAAGGTCAAGGATAGTATCAAGTGCAAATATATGTATTTCATAGACATGGGGTCTGTCTGGAGGAGCCATACCACCATATACACTGGCCTCTAATCTACCAAGACCTCCTAACTTACCATGCCAGCTAGTAGTTCCCTGAATAAAATCAGTAGCTGTTATACTTTCATTTTCGTTTAACTCGTTTCTTGTTATATTTGCAGCTAGCCAATGTATCCATGCAAATCCACATACAGGAACAGAATCTTTGTCTTCTAAAAATACAGCAAAGGATGCTGTATTCTTTGGAGCATCTTCAAATTTTAGAGGTAGAGAATATGTAGGCATACCATCTTCATTGAACTGGTTTCCTCTTTTTACATATTTATCTTCTATAACACCATTTACTATACCTGTACTAGTTACTTTCATAATAATTTACCTGCTATATAATAAATTAATAGAATATATCTGTAATTTAATTATATACTAGTTGGAAATAATGGTAAATTACTTACTTTTTTTCTTAAGAATGTCTTTTATACCATTATCCAACATAAAATTAATTCCTATAGCTTGCATTATATCCAAAGTATCCAGCATTTGCTTCCTTTTTACCTTTTATCATATCATGTGTTAGTTCTAATGGGTAAGTATACTCACCACGAAATTTCAAGTAAGTTCACCTCCAGTTTACTTTGCCAAGATACGTTTTGAAGCAAGCTTATATACAAACTCAACTTTTTTATTTGATATATCCCATGAATCTAATTCTTTTTTTATTAAATTTGGATATTTTTTACTTATATCTCTAAGAGCATTGCCTATAGATTTTCTCAAATATTCGCTATCATCTTCTTTTAAACTAGAAAGTAGTGATATAGCAACATCAGGATTAGATTTAAAATAGTCTCTACTAGTCCAAATTCTAAGACCTTCTGTCACAGCTCTTTTTATGTTTGGACTATCAGAATTAAGCCATTCTTTTATTACAGGAAGTGCCTTTTCATATCCTATTTCATTGCAATAATAATCAAATGATTTAGCTAATATTTCTTGTACTCTCCAGTTTTCATCTTTACTCACATTGTCTTTTAAAAATAACAAAGCTTCAGAAATAGTTACTGATATAAAACCAAGTATAAATACTGCTAATTCTCTTACTTGATAATACTCTGATCTATATAAATAGATTGATAGATAATAACATTTTTTTGAGTCATTATTTTTTACAATCTTTTTAGCAATATTTTCAATTTCTTTAAAGCCATTTTCTATAGTAATAATTTTTGCTATTACTTCTTCCAATTTTATCTCCTCCAATAAGTAGATTAGTTTAAATTTCGTGTGGTTATTTGTAAAAAAAATTTGTTTAATTTAGATAAAATAAAGACTTGTCAAAAAGCGTTTGCAAGTCTTTAGTACTAGCATAAATAAAAAATAATAAAAAATCAACATCATTTAACATATAAATTTACTTTTATTATGAGTTTTATATTATAAAATTGTGTTTAAAAAATTAATTGAGTTATATAAATTTTACATGATTTGAGTATACTAATAGAATAAATTATTATATAGTTATACTTATATGAGATGAATATTTTACCAATCCCATCTGATAGTGTATAATTAGGTGATAAAGCAGATGATAAATATTAATTTAAACAATCATAATAACATTTATACAGACAATTTGTGATAAAAAAGTTATCATAATTTGTTTGAAATTAGTGTAATAAAGTTTACATTAAATCAAAAATATAAATAAGTAATTTTAGCTTGTAAGAATAATAAAAAATATAGAAAGCCATGTGACAAGTAAGAAAAAATGCTGTGTTTTAAGAAATATAAATGATACTATAATGAAAAGTAAAATAGGAGGGAAAAATGATACCAGGATTTAAAGAAAGTTTGTTGGGATTAATAAATGAAAGCGCATATAATCCTCTAAAAAAAGAAGAATTAGCAGAAATATTTGATATACATTCATCAGAAATGCCAATGTTTTATAATTTTTTAAATGAATTAGAAGAAGATGGATATATATGTTTTACTAAGAAAGGAAAAATAATATCTCCAAATCAAATGGGATATTTTGTTGGAAAATTTGTATCACATAAAAAGGGATTTGGATTTGTGGAATCTGATGTTGAATATACACAGGATTTATTTATCTCAAGTGACAATATAAATGGTGCTATGCATAATGATAGAGTTATGGCAGAAATAGTAGTACCTGCAACTGAAGAAAAGAGAGATGAAGGAAGAATAGTAAAAGTTATAAAGAGAGAAATAACTAGAATAGTAGGAACTTTCCAATCAAGTAAAACTTTTGGATTTGTAACACCAGATAATAAGAAATTTACTAAAGATATATATATACCTAAAAAACATTTTAGTGGAGCAGTCGATAATGATAAGGTAGTATGTGAAATTACAGTATGGCCACAAGAAGATAGAAAACCAGAAGGTAAAATTATAGAGATACTAGGTCAAAAAGGTGAAAGAGGCGTAGAAATAGACTCTATAATAAGAGAACATGGTCTCCCAGAAGAATTTCCAAAGAAAGTATTGCAAGAAGCAGAAGCTGTAGCTGTTGAGATTACTCAAGAAGAGATAAAAAGGAGAAGAGATTTAAGAGATTTAAACATATTTACTATAGATGGAGATGACGCAAAAGACTTAGATGATGCTATATCAATAGAAGTATTATCTAATGGAAACTTCAAATTAGGAGTTCACATAGCTGATGTTACCCATTATGTAAGAGAAAAAAATAAACTTGATAAAGAAGCTTTAAAAAGAGCTACATCAGTTTATTTAGTAGATAAAGTAATTCCAATGTTGCCAAAGACTCTTTCAAATGGAGTATGTAGTTTAAATCCACTTGAAGACAAGTTAACTCTTTCTATATTTATGGAGATAGACCATAAAGGAAATGTAGTTAAGCATGAAATATGTGAATCTGTAATAAATTCAAAAGCTAGAATGACCTATACAGAAGTATCTGATATATTGGAGAAGGATGACGAAAAACTTAAAAAGACTTTTGAACATGTTGCTGAAGATTTTAAAAATGCTGAAATTTTGGCTAAAATTCTTATGTCAAGAAGAGGAAAAAGAGGTGCTATAGATTTCAATTTCCCAGAAGCAAAGATAATTCTAAATGGAAAAGGTGAAGTTGTAGATATAAAGCCATATGAAAGAAGAATATCTAATAAAATAATAGAAGAATTTATGCTTATAAGTAATGAGACAATTGCTGAACATTTTTATTGGATGGGGATACCATTTGTGTATAGAATACATGAGACACCATCTTTGGAAAAAATGGAAGAATTAAGTAAGTTTATATCTACATTTGGATATACAATAAAAGGTGATAAAGAGGAAGTACACCCAAAAGCATTACAAGGTATAATAGAGAAGATAAAGGGCAAAAAAGAAGAGGGAGCTATCAGTACTATAATGCTTCGTTCTTTAAAACAAGCTAAGTATTCACCAGAATGTAGTGGACACTTTGGGTTAGCAGCTAAATTCTACTGTCACTTTACTTCACCAATAAGAAGATATCCTGACCTTCAAATTCATAGAATAATAAAAGAATCCTTAAACAATAAGATAAGTGGAAAAAGACAAGAACAGCTTACCACTATAGTGGATTATGCATCTGTTCAATCATCTGAGAAAGAAAGAAAAGCAGAGTTAGCTGAAAGGGATGTACATGATTTCTATAAGGCTCTTTATATGAAGGATAAAGTCGGTCAAGAATTTGAAGGTGTTGTATCTAGTGTAACTTCATTTGGAATATTTGTTGAGTTAGATAATACTATAGAAGGATTGATAAGGCTTGCAAATATGAATGATGATTACTATATTTATGATGAGAGTTCTTATAGTGTTTTAGGAGAAAGAACTAAGAAGTCGTACAAGATAGGTGACCTTGTTAAGATAAAGGTTGAGAGTGTGAATGTAGATTTTAAAGAAATAGATTTTGAAATAGTTGAAAAGATAGAGGAATAAGTAAAATCATCTAAAATTAGATATGAAAAGTTATAGTATTTATGGTGTGGTTAAATATATAATACTCAATGAAAATAGATAATTAAAAAATATTTAATGGAAATATATAATCGAAAAATATTTAATGAAAAACAGATATCTAAAATATAGATTTTTAATACAAAATAAGTGTATCATTTAAAATTTAAGATACACTTATTTTTTTATTTTATATAAAGTTTTGTTTTATCTAATTTATAATAACGTGTTGCTTTGTATAAATTTAGTGTTAAAATTATAAAAAACGCTACTTAGGAGGAATGGAATTATGGGTATGATAGGATGTTATACTAGAATAAGTGAAGAAGATGTTTTGAAATTACAACAAGCAGAAGGCAATTTACAAGATTTTGTTTTTGAAGATGTACATGAAAATAGTACTATTAATATCGATAAAGCATGGCATGCTATTCACTTTACTTTAACAGGCTGTTCATTTGGAGGAGATGATGATAATATATTTAGCAAATTGGTGTTAAGTGGAAATATATTTATGGAAATTGATGGAGAGCCACCTGCAATGCTGATTACTGATGATGATGTAAAAAAACTATCAGAAGCAATGAACAATTTGGAAGAACAAACGTTTAGAAAAAAATTTAATATTAGTGAGATGTTAGAAAATAATATTTATCCTGTTATGGATGATGAGAATGAAGAAGAGTTTTTTGATTATGTATGGGCAAATTTAATTGAACTTAAAAAGTTTATAGAAGAAGCGACTAATGAAGGACAAGCAGTAATATTTTGTATAATGTGATGATTAGAATATTAATGTACTTACATATCTTAGCCCATGGATAAGTATGCTTTTAAAACACATCAATTATTTCTGAGTTCTTGTGGTGTATAGCTACATATGTTTAAATTTATCTTAAAAGGCTAAATGCTTTATCCTAAATTAGTGTCATCAGAATATAAGTATGTAATAAATATCTCTTAGAGCAAACTATATAATATGACTCTAAAATATGTGAGCCTACAATAGGCATTTAATAATCTTTTAGATTCCAATTTAATTAATATAATTTTAATAAATTTTCTAAAGTTTAATCAGTTGATTTAATTATAGCTCTAAATAATATCTTTTACAGATATAATTTCAAAAAGCTATGTATGAGAGCAAGTTCACTTAAATTTTTAAAATCAAATAAAGTTAAATCTCTTGACTACCTTGATTATTTTGTGAACTTAGTATAGATGTAAACTTTATTATTAAGAAAATACGAGATTTTAGATAAGCTAATGCCTAATTTAAATAATAAGATGAGAAATATAATAGGACATAAAAGCTAGGAATAAGATAAATATAATCAAAGAATAAGGGATGAGAATAATTACCAAGAGAAATCATTACTTGAATATGTTTATGAATATTAGACTATGTTCCTAAATTGAATTGTATATATATCAAGTATAATAATTTGAAACAGTGTGGAAATTTTTATTTAAAAAATACACATAAATATTTCCACACTCTGACTTTATAATAATAATCTAATAAAACTTATAGTGACTTTATAAACTCAATAATGATTTAATAAATATTTATAAAACCACTATTTTTGCTTAGAAACTTTATTATTCATATTATCATTAGTAGGCATTGTTCCAAAGCTTAATTTTTCGTACATTACTTGAGTTGGAGCTAGCCAAACTGTACCGTTACCAGTAAATGTATTTAAGAAACCTTCACCATTTAAAGCAGAACCAATTAAAGATTTATCTGATTTTGTAACAGAAAAATTAACTCCAGATGTTCTTGCTATTGCAAAGTTACCATCTACCTTTAATTCTTCGCCATTTTTCAATTCATATTCTACGATTTCACTTTGAGGTACAACACATTCTAGAACGATTACACCAGTACCACTTAATTCTATTTGGAAGAAGCCTTCACCACCAAGTAAAGCAGATGAGAAGTTCTTTTGTGTAAATGCTTTTACTTCTATTGTATCAGAGCAACAATAGAATAATCCTTTATCAACAATTATAGAATCATTATCAAGATTCATAAATAAATAATGTTTAAAAGAAGGTTCTAAGTAAACTTCACCAATACCTTTGTATACAGGTTTCATCATTGATTCATTAGTAAGTGCTCCTGATATTCCTTTTTTGAAAAGACCTCCAACACCACCAATCTTAGTTTCAGAAGATATATTTCCTTTATAATAGTACAATGCACCAGCCTCTGTCTTTATTGATGAATTATTTAACTTTATCTTAATTTGTCTAGCTTTCAAGCCAGCCTCTCTAGCAAAATATAATCCCATTGCCATTAATGGGCTAGAAGCTCCCTCAAGTTTTTCAAATTCTAATACTTCAAATTCACTCTTACCATCTGATGCATTTTCTAAAATTTTTACTTTTTTGCTTAAATCCATACAAATTTCTCCCTACTATGTTAAAATTTATCTCTAAAATATTATAAGATATAACTATATATTACATTTTTTTTAAAAAAATGGCTACTTTATCATCAAATTTTTACCTATTTTTAAGAAGTTTTTGAAATGTTTAGATTTGAGTTAGATTGTTTAAGGATGTATAGTTATTTCGATAGGTATTTTGAGTATTATTTATTATTTGTGGGTATTATATTTTATGGGTATATTATTTATTCTACATTGCCTAACTAACTTAATATATCAGTGAAATATTGACTAAAAGACCTAAATATGTTATCATACAAGTTAGTCAAATAATTTGGCAACATTAAATATTTAGCAAATTCCTAATATTTATTGAAGAAATTTCTAGCAAAGAAGGTGAGATTTATATGGCTGGTAAAAAAATATTAGCAACAAACAAAAGAGCAAAACATGAATATTTTATAGAAGAAACTTATGAATGTGGAATTGAATTAAAAGGAACAGAAGTAAAATCAATAAGACAAGGTAAAGTTAATCTAAGTGATGGATTTGCATCTGTAGATAATAGTGAAGTATTTTTAAAACAAGTTCATATAAGTCCATATGAGCAAGGAAATATATTTAATGTTGATCCTTTAAGAGTTAGAAAACTATTGCTTCATAAACATGAAATAAGAAAACTTATTGGAGCAACTACTATAAAGGGGTATTCACTTATACCACTTAGTTTGTATCTAAAAAACGGTAAAGTTAAAGTAGAGATTGCCTTAGCAAAAGGTAAAAAACTATATGATAAACGTCAAGATATGGCTAAGAAAGACGCACAAAGACGTATAGAAAGAGAAATGACAGGGAAGTATTAAACTAGATAAAACTGTATTTTTTAGAATAAAATTCTTTATTATCTAGAACATAACATTGATTTTTATTCTTAAAAGTATTATATTATATATACATTAAAAATTTAATAAAAATGGTGATAAAGTTTGCGAAGAGTCTACTGGACTATAACTAATCAAGGGGGCGTAAAGGTTTCGACGTGGGTTTGGAACTTGAGGCTGCATGTCGTGTTACTCTGGGTCACGTAAAAACTGGGGAACTTTAAAATAAACGCAGACGATAATTTCGCGATAGCAGCCTAGTTGCTGCTCGTCCCTCTTAGTCCTCCTGCCGACTAAGACTGGACGTCATTATGCAGGGAACTACTTTATGGGTGTCTCGACTTGAAGTAGATTAATTGGGACTGGCTAAGCATAGAGCCTGCCACTTGGCGTTATGTGAGGCGAGATATTAGTGAAGTTGGCTAAGCATGTAGATGCAGCAAGGAAAAGATTTGCGGACAGGGGTTCGACTCCCCTCGTCTCCACCAATTTTGAAAAAAGAATGATGAAATACTTGAAAATACTAGTCTTTAGTGACTAGTATTTTTTATTTTGGTGATGAAATCCACCAACTGTACCCCAACCACAGAAAATGAGTTTTTTTTGGGGGTATATTGGGGTGCATTTAGGCTGTATAAAAAGTTTTTATTTGTTTATTATTTTATTTGTTTATTATGATAATAGATAACATAGAATTTTAATATCTACTTTATGATATAATATTTTTATAAATGTAAGACAGTTTAAGTTGTTAATTAGTAAAAATATATATTATATAAGCTTGATAGGAGTTGAGGTTTGTAATGGATGAAAGAAAACTAGAATTTTCTATTTTTTGCATTGAAGCTTTAGCAGAAAAATTGAATATAGATTCAGAAGGAGTTTATAAACTTCTTAAACATGATACTGATATTTTAGATAACTATATAATACCTTGCTATGAAGCACTACATTCTCAAAGTAAAGATTACATAGTGGAAGATTTAATGCAAGTACTTAAAGAAAAGGGTGTGATATAATGATTGTATATCATGGTTCATATTGTGTAGTAAAAACGCCTAATATTACCTTTTCAAGAGATTCTTTAGATTTTGGAAAAGGATTCTATGTAACCAGTATAAAGACACAAGCAATTAACTGGACAGAGCGTTTTAAAAAAAGAGGTAAAAAAGCATATTTAAATAGTTATTCTTTAGATATTGATAAATTAAAAGAAAACTGCAAGGTAAAAATCTTCAATAGTTATAATTTAGAATGGCTTGATTTTATAATAGAATGTAGAAATATGAGTGATATATATATGAAATATGACATTATAATAGGTGGTATTGCTGATGATAAGATTTACAATACAATAGAACTGTATCAAGATAATCTTATTGAAAAAGATGAAGCTTTAAAAAGATTAAAATACTATAAACCAAATGAACAAATATGTATAACCAATCAAAATGTAATAGATAAATATTTAAAGTTTAGGTATGAAGAGGAGGTATAGTGATTATGGAAGCAAATAAAACATTATTACAAATACTATATAAAAAAATCATATTAGAATTTTCTAAGCAAACAGGTAAGAGCTTGGAAGAAAGTATGGATTATTTATATACTTCTGAAACATATAAACTTATAAGTGAGGGTGTATCAGATATGCACTGTAAGGGTCATATATACTTGGCTCAAGAATTAATGTTAGAAAATGGATTAATGTACCATAAAGGCTATCCAAGATAAATAGTTAGAAACGAGATATGAATTAGGGATACAAGATAATATAAAATTAATTTGTATCCTTATTTTGATTTTATAATTAACTTATATGGAATCATAGCATTTTTATGTATTTGCTTTTTACAATGAAAATATTTTATCTAACTTTTCTACAGCTTCAACCTTCTTATCTTCCATAACTTGAGTATATATATTTAAAGTTATTGATATATCATAATGACCCATTAAAACTTGTACAGTTTTAGGAGGAACATCATTCTCAAAAAGTCTAGTAGCATAAGTTTTCCTAAGACCATGAAACTTTATAGGCTCTATATTTAAGCTATTTAATATGGACTTTAAATTCCTTAAAGGTCTTTTATCATCTATAGGGATGCCTAATTCATTGCAAAATACATAATTATTATTTCTATATAATTCTCCAGTCTTTAATATATCTTCATTTTGAAGTTTATCTTTAACTTCCTTTTGAGTCTTACCATAAAATTCTTTTCTTATTGGTTTACCATCTTCATTATAGCCAATCATTATACGGGAACGCCAACCATCTTTATATTTTCCGATAGAGCCTTCTCCATTAGCTCTTTTAGTTGCCATTTTTAAACAGCTCCTTATATGATTTATAGTTATATTCATCAAAGAATGTAATACATTTCTCTAATAAGAATTTTATAACTTCATCAGCTTCTAGTGTTTCATAGAAGTTTAGCATTAATGTGTTGTATTCTTGTTTATGTTTAGCTGGTATTGATAGAACTCCTATATCATTACTTATAAGTATTAGGTTTGAGGTAAGTCTAGCAGTTCTTTTGTTGCCATCATAGAAGAATTGACAATAGGACAACCATAAATTTATTATTATAGCCTTTTCTAAGGGGTTAGTTATTTTATCTATGATACTTATGTCACTTACAAATAAATCATTTAATAGAGTGGCTTCTATGCACTCATATTTGGTAGTACCAGCTATTCCTATATTACCATTTCTAAAATCTCCAACGATTAGAGCTTCATCTTTTGTAACTATTTTATGTATAGAGCAAATTGTATCTTTATTTAAAGATAAGTTTTCTTTGTTACTTAATTTTATTACATAATCCCATGATGATTTTATATTTAGTATTTGATTTTGGTCACTTAATTTATGTCCACCTACTGTTATACCATCAAGTAATGTTTGTACTTCTGGGAATGTGAAGGGATTGTTTTCTAGGTTACCCATATCATATACAAATTCACTTATCATTCTTCTAATGTATGTTAAAGTATATTTTTTATCTCCATGAGGTAGATTAGTAGGAAATTTATATTTGTATTTTGGCATATATGATTTATTCATGATTGTAGCTCCTTCCTTCCTTATTTAATTCTTATCTAATTATGACTATATCAAAATTAATAAGTTATTACTAGCATATAGCTTTTTATTATTTTTGCAAATGTAGTAATCATCTTCTGAATTATACTTTATGTTGTCTACAAGACCTATATCATTTTATATTTTCTTGTTTTACTAACTTCATAATTGGAAGGTTTAATAAAAGAAAGTTGATTATTATTTTCAAGAAATACATAATTTTCCTCACTTTCATAACCAGCGTCAGCTATTACTTTATGATATTTAAAATTAGTATATTTTTCTATAGACTTTAAAAATGATATTAAAGTAGTAGTATCTGTAGGTTGAGAACCTGAATTTGCCCATACTACATATTCAGAATCTACACCAATTTGAATATTATATGTAGGTTTAAGTTGAACATTCTTCATGTAGTCTTCTTTCAGCCTCATAAATGTTGCATCTTTATCCGTTTTAGAGTAGCTGTTTCGTTCACCCATTATATAAAGATCTTTAATATACTTTTTTAACCTATTGATATAATTACATAATTTTTGAATAGACGTTTTTCTTTTACCTTTGCCATGAACAAAATAACTCTCTCTTCTCTAGCTATCTTTTTAAGTTTTTTAAGTAACTTTTTTAAGTGACACATTCTTATTTTATCTTTATAAATTACCTTAATGCCAAAATCTTGTTCGCATTTTAAAATAAAGTAAGGTAGCTCCTTTAACATTTTAGGCATATTTTTTTCAATAATTTTTCTCCAAACAAATGTACATCTATTAGCAACAGATTTAATTTTACTTCCATCAATAAATAATGTATCTTTTGAAATTTCATTAATATCACCAAGATAATTTGTAAATTGAGACATTATATACCATCTTCACCAACTACATCCTCCATAGTTTTACACTTTCTTAATTCAGCTTGGTAATCTAAATCTGGAATAATTATTTCTCTTTGTTCTTTCATTTCTTTACCTCCAAAAGTTTAATATGAATATTATTCCAAACTTACCAATTTTACATTCAAAAAAGACTGTAGGTAAGTTTGTATTTACACAAACATACTTATCAGTCTCTTTTTTTTGAAATTAATTTAGCGTGAACTATAGTACGAGCATCTTTAAATTCATAGTTACAAGTATATAAAGTTATAATTTTATCTGAAATATCTACCTTTATATCAGATTTGTGTACTGATTTTTCAGTTATATAATTCAAATAATCTTCAAACTCATCATTACTATTAAAGTGTATATTTAAATAATCTCTGTTAATTAAGTCAGCAGTATATACTGAAAAAATTTCATAAGTATAAGTTTGTTCTTTATATTTTATTTCTACTAAGTTATTTTCTTTGAAAAATGCTTCATCAGTATAGTTTTCTAGCTGACCAAACATAGTTCTATTTTTCATATAATGACCATAGACTATTATTGTTGCCAGTGTTTTCTCTGAGTTTAGTATATACTTCATCAGCTTTTCTATATTCAGATAATTTTATGTAAATCGAAAGGCTAGAGAAAATTAGTGTAATAATGCAAATAATGTTTATTAATATTTTTACTAGTTTTTTCAATTAATCATCTCCTGTATTATTATATAAAAGATTAAATAAATTTTATATAGTTAAAATTTTTATTATAGTTATTTAGTAAATAATAAATACTTATAATATATAAGGTTGAAAAAGCAGTATATTCATTGACAAATATGAGTTTTAAGTATATATTAAAGTTATTAGAGTGTATGTTAGGATGTATATAGTGTATATTAGGATATATATAGTGTATATTAAAAATTCTTTAGGGGAGGGGGAATTTATGCAACAAAAATGTAAAAAGAAAGTACTATCAATGATTTTAAGTATCTCAATGGGACTTGGATCAGTAGCATCATTTAATACATCAAATACTTTCGCAGATACTATAGAAGAAAGTACAGAAGGAAATGCTAATGCAGGAAATGCAGAAGGAGATGCTAATGCAGGAAATGCAGAAGGAGATGCTAATGCAGGAAATGCAGAAGGAGATGCCAATGCAGGAAATGCAGAAGGAGATGCTAATGCAGGAAGTGCAGAAGAAGATGCTAATGAAGTAATTGTAGAAGAAGATGCCACTGCAGAAGAGTCTATGTCTGTAGGAGACTTTAAAATTAGTGGTGGAGAAATAAATGTTGATTTTACATTTGCAGGTGGTGTTTTAACTATTCTTAGTGGAAAACAAATGACAATTCAAAATAATGATCATAATATTCCAACAAAACATAGGATTGTTATACCTAAAGATGTAAAAGCTGAATTAATATTTGATGGAGTAAATATTAAAACCGCATCTAATAGCCCATTTACTTTAACACCAGATAAAGATGGTGGTGCATATGCACATATTATATTACAAGATGGTAGTGAAAACATACTAGAGTCAGGTGATATATATTATCCAGGTATGAGAGCAGGAAAAAGTACTACTCTAATTATTGATGATTCTGTTGTAAATAGAGATATTGAAGGAGACTTTATAGTTCCTGAGGGTGGAAAAATTCCTAGAGATGTAACTCTAGAAAATGGAAATACGCTAAAAAAAGGAGATCGCCTTACACTACTAGATAGTAATAATAGAGGAAGTTTAAAAGTTGTTGGAAATTATTATGCTGCAGGTATTGGTGGTGGAGGTACTGAAAATGGAGGAAATATTATTATCAATGGTGGTGCTATAACTGCTGTAGGTCAGGAATCGAGTAGTAATAGGGGATATGGAGCTGGAATAGGTGGAGGTGGTAGCGGTACTGGTGGAGATATCACAATTAATGGTGGTACTATAACTGCTAAAGGCGCATACCATGGAGCTGGAATAGGTGGAGGGTACTATAACTCAGCAAAGAAGCAATTAAGTCCAGAAGTAGTAGATCCTAGCACAGGTTCTGGTTATAGTGGAAATATTACAATTAATGGTGGACTTTCCTATTCATATGGAGGGGCACATGGTAGTGCATTTGGAGATGGATGTGTTCAATCAGGAGCAAATAATAGAGGATATCGTATACTTGTAACTGGAGGAACGATTTTACCTTATATGACAGGATCAGGAGGTTGGATTTTTGACCTAAGTGCTACAACAGGAGAGGTTATAGTAACAGGTGGTTCATTAAAAGCAACAACATTCAAAAGTTTCAATGGAGCCGTTGCATACGGTGATTTAGAAAAGAAAACACACGTTTTTATGAGTAAAATATCTCTAACATATTTAGGGGAAGATAAAGTTGATACTACACTAGTTGAGGATTTTAAAATGCTAATTGATGGGAAAATTTATCCTTATGGAGCGCCTAGTTATACAGATGATCAAGGGATTCTTTACTTATGGTTCTCTGACCAATTCACTGGTTCTGAAGTATCTGTTGATTTAACTGTTGTAGATAAAATTACTGGAGAAGTTCTAAAACCAGATGATTTTTATATTAAAGATATAGGTTCAGGTTCTTCATTTTTAAAGCAATATGAAGAATTTACTATTGATAAGACTCCACCATATTTGATTAGTAAAAGATATGATGGATTACCATTTGAAAAAGACGTAGAAGAAGGATTTTTAGATTGGCTATTAAAAGATGGTGGTATTCCAATAACTACTCCTAAAGGTGAAAAACTTACAGATAAAAAATTTATGACTATTAGTTCTCAACGTTTAGATGATGAAACGATGCAACCAGATGTAAATTTAGGAAGTGATGACCTTACAAAACAAGTTGATGCTGGAAAATATCAATTAAGCGTTACATCGACACAGTTTTCTAGTGAATACCCTTTTAATGATGCTTATTGGGGGCATAGAGCATTTTATAAGGCAGAAATTATTCCTGCTGATGCAGAAACTTCATTAGTTGTAGAAGAGTCTAAAGTTAAAACTGATGTTTTTAAACCAACAGATACGTTTACATTAAATGCTACTGTTTCACCTGATAAGAAAGAAGGACCAGATTGTGCCTCTCCAAGAGGTTATGTACAATTCTATATTAATGGAAAGGAATATAAAGATCCAGTAGAATTAAAAACTCATAATAAGGGTAGTGGGAGTCATAATTATAGTACTGCATCTATTGAATGGAGACCTTTAGATAATAATAATCATATTTTTACTACTGAACAAACTATTACTGTAAAATATATTGGAGATGATATAAATTACATTGAAGGTAGTGAGGATGAAAAGAAGTTAAAGTTAGATATGATAAATGTAGATATAGATGGGGATGGAAAACCGGATATAAATATAGACACTGATGGGGATGGAAGGCCAGATATCAATATAGATACGAGTGGTGATTGGAAGCCAGATATTAACATAGATACTGATAATACAGGTGAATGGAAGCCTAGTACAGAAGGTGGAAATGGAGATGGTATTTGGAAACCTGATAAAAATATAGATACCAATGGAGATGGAAACCCTGATACAGATTATAATCGTCCAGCAGTAGATACAGATAATGATGGAGTAGATGATTATTGGAAGCCTAATAAAAATGTAGATACTGACTCAGGAGGTTATGATACAGGTAGTCCAGATCCAGATAACCCGAATCCAGATAACCCGGATCCAGATAACCCGGATCCAGATAATCCAGATCCAGATAACCCGAATCCAGATAATCCGGATCCAGATAACCCAGATCCGGATAACCCAGATCCAGATAACCCAGATCCAGATAATCCAGATCCAGATAACCCGAATCCAGATAACCCGGATCCAGATAATCCAGATCCAGATAACCCGGATCCAGATAATCCGGATCCAGATAACCCAGATCCAGATAACCCAGATCCGGATAACCCGGATCCAGATAACCCAGATCCAGATAACCCGGATCCAGATAACCCGAATCCAGATAATCCGGATCCAGATAACCCAGATCCAGATAACCCGGATCCAGATAACCCAGATCCAGATAACCCAGATCCGGATAACCCAGATCCAGATAACCCGGATCCAGATAACCCGAATCCAGATAATCCGGATCCAGATAACCCAGATCCAGATAACCCGGATCCAGATAATCCAGATCCAGATAACCCGGATCCAGATAATCCAGATCCAGATAACCCGGATCCAGATAATCCAGATCCAGATAACCCGGATCCAGATAATCCAGATCCAGATAACCCGGATCCAGATAACCCAGATCCAGATAACCCGGATCCAGATAACCCGGATCCAGATAATGGAGGAAATAGCAAACCAAATCCAGATAATGGAGGAAATAGTAAACCGGATCCAGAT
>NZ_JAGWCV010000032.1:0-42004 GCF_020657735.1 Clostridioides sp. ZZV15-6383
CTAATATAGAATAATCTAAGGGGATATTTTTTAAAGTATTAATTTATGTCTGAATCTTCTATTTTAGATAATCTTACATATAATGTTTCATTTGTAATAATACTTTCTCCATAAGCAAACAACCTGTCATTTGCATATATGTCTAATTTTTCATCTACATTCTTATTTAGTTTTATTATAGAACCTTCTTTTAAATCTAATATTTTTTTTATTGTTTCTGTTGTGTTTCCTATGGAAACAGCCACATTTACTTTCGCATTAAAAACATTTTGATTTTCCTCTATAATCCCAGTCTTTTCTTCTATTAATTGACCAAAATTCAATTCATATATATCTTCTTTTTTGCTATTCATAAAAATTTTCTCCTTGTGTAATCTTATCTATACATATCTATCAATAAACCTTGTATCATATCAACAGTAGAAACAATATCTATATTTTCTTTTTCTTCACTAAGTAGTTTACTAGTCATATTCTCAAGTTTGTTATCAATAATCTTTACATTCTTATAATATTGATGCTCCCAGAAACCACCACTTTTATCAAGTGAATACATATTATCTACAACAGATTTTAGGTATTCTTTTACTGCATTTTTATATCTACTAATATCACCATAATTTTGTGTAAGTACAAGCCTTTCCCCAGCCTTTTTTACACTATCTAAATTCTTTTTTATATCTTCTAGTGAAGAAGATTGTTTTACAAAGTTTAAGCTATCAGAAAACTTGTTATTTTCCTTTGTTTTTTTAACTTCTATACTTCTACTTGGACTTATATTTAGCTTGTCTATATTTATACCCATAATAAATTCTACCCTCTATAATATTTCATAACCTTAGGTATATAATTTTGTGTCTCTTTTGGCATTTTATACAAGTCCGAAATTGATTCTACGCCTCTACTTCTCATTCTACCAGGTCCACCATTATATGCCATCAATCCCATTTCTATACTACCTCCAAACATATCTATATACTCCTTAATATGTCTAGTCCCAGCATCTATATTTTGTTCTATGTTAAAAGGGTCTGTTACTCCTAAATCTCTGCAATTTTCTGGCATAAGTTGCATAAGACCCTTGGCCCCAGCAGAAGATACAGTATTTGGGTTAAAATCTGATTCAACTTTAATTATTGCCTTTATAAGATTTGCATCTACATTATATTTCTTTGATGCTTGCTCTACAGCATTTTCAATTCTCGACTTTACACTTTTATCTTTTGTATCAACTTCAATAAACTTACCAACTGTATTATTTACTACACTATCAAGTTCATTAAACAGTTTTTCAGAATTAGATGATAAATTATATCCATTAGAGGTTTGTTGATTATTTTGTGATAATGCTTTCAACAATGTCATCATAATCATGTCAAATCCAGACGAATTATTATATCCACAGTTGCATTGATTTGTGGTATTACTACCAGATAATTGTGTCAATGCCAATATATTTATTAGTGAACTTATTTCGTTCAAAATAAAACTCCCCTTTCTAAATTTTATAAACTTTAAAGTTGTCCTTATATAATTCAAGATACTTGAGTTCCTATAAAGTCTTCTTGTTATAGACTCCTTTGTTAAATTAATTTCTTTTATATTCATTAAAACTCTAAATTTAGTTTCACTACATTATGATTATCGGATAAATAAAAAAAATATTTATACTTAAATTATTTACTAATTATTTTTTTAATTGACTACTAGACTCTTTTTATTAATACTTTACTTTATTATAATTACTACTAATAAACAATCAATTTTAATTAATTATAACACAGCTTGTATTTTAACTTAAGTTGAACTTATTATTTCTTACATAAATAAAAAGAGATGTAATATTAAATGATTATCATCACATTATTACATCTCTTCAAATCTAAATATCTAAAATATATATTGTAACTAACAGTTAATCATCAGAGCTTTATCTAAAATACTTAACTCCAGATTCAAATATCTCTTGGTCTTTTTCACCTATGATATTCTTAAATACTTCCTCTCCGATTCTCTCAGAATGTCCCATTTTACCAAACACTCTACCATCAGCACTAGTTATACCTTCAACAGCATAGAATGAACCATTTGGATTAAACTCAATATCATAAGTAGCCTCATTATTAAAATCAACATACTGAGTTGCTACTTGCCCATTGGCAATTAATTCTCTCATAACATCTTCACTAGCAACAAATTTACCTTCTCCATGAGAAATTGCTATATTGTGAATATCTCCAACATTAGTTTGAGCTAACCAAGGAGATTTATTAGATGAAATTCTAGTTCTAGCAATCTTAGCTTGATGACGACCAATATTGTTGTAAGTAAGTGTTGGTGCATTTTCGCTTGGAACTCTTATTTCTCCATATGGAACTAATCCTAATTTAATTAGTACTTGGAATCCATTACAGATACCTAGCATTAGACCATCTTTTTGAGTTAAAAACTCATTTATAGCTTCTTGTACTCTAGGATTTCTAAATACAGTAGCTATAAATTTACCAGAACCATCTGGCTCATCACCAGCACTAAATCCACCTGGTAACATTATTATTTGAGAAGATTTTATTTCATTTACTATTGTATCTATAGAATCTTCTATGTCTTTATAAGTTAAATTCTTAAATACTCTTATATTTGCACTAGCTCCTGCTCTTTCAAATGCTCTTGCAGAGTCATATTCACAGTTTGTTCCAGGGAATGCTGGTATAAACACTCTTGGAGTAGCTATACTTAATGATGATTTTTTAGCCTCTCCTTGTGATATATAACTTATAGTCTCTATCTTTGATTTTACATCTTCTGTTTTAGTTGGGAATATAGGCTCTAAAGTACTACAATGTGCTTTATATAATTTATCTAGTGAAAGTTCTTCACCTTTGATAAATATACTAGCTTCTTTAACTGTACTTCCAAGCACTATGTAATTATATCCATCTAGTATACTCAAATCATCATTTGCTAATTCAAGTACTATATTTCCATAACTAGCCTCAAATAATTTATCAGCTGTAAATACTTTTTCAGCTTCTTCACTAAACTTAAATCCTATTTTATTACCAAAAGCCATTTTACTTATTGCTTCACCTACACCTGCAAATCCCAATGCGTATGTTGATAAAACTTTGTTTCCATGTATAAGTTCTCTTACTTTGTCTAAGTTTCTCTTTAATTCTTCAAAATCTATAACATCATTTTCTGCCTTGTTTACACATAACATTACTACTTTTGAATCTACTTTTTTAAATTCTGGAGATACTACTTTCTTAGCATCTACTGTATCAACAGCAAATGAAACTAGTGTTGGTGGAACTTCAATATCTTTAAATGTACCAGACATACTGTCTTTTCCACCTATAGCAGGTATCTCAAATTTACTTTGTACATAGAACGCCCCTAAAAGTGCTGAGAATGGTTTACCCCATTTTTCTGGATTGTTACCAAGTTTCTCAAAATACTCTTGGAATGTAAGTCTTGTTGTACTATAATTTCCTCCAATAGCAACCAATTTACACACAGATTCTACTACTGCATATAAAGCACCATGGAATGGGCTCCATTTTCCTACCTTTGGATTGTATCCATAAGTCATTATTGTAGAAGTATTAGTTTCTCCTCCAAGTACTGGTATCTTAGCAACCATACCTTGAGTTGGAGTAGCTTGATACTTTCCTCCAAATGGCATAAGCACTGTATTACCACCAATTGTATTATCGAACATCTCAACTAATCCTTTTTGAGAACAAACATTAAGGTCAGATAATACTTTTGTAAACTTGTCTTTCATACTTGCACACTTAACATCTTTTATTATTTCATTAGAATTAAAGAATGTATTTTCTTCATCTACTTTAGTAACATGAACATCAGTAGTTTGTTTTACTCCATTTGTATCCAAGAACTCTCTATTTATATCTACAATTGCTTTTCCATTCCAGAACATTCTTAAATATCCCGTATCTGTTACTGTAGCTACATGTGTAGCTTCTAAGTTTTCTTCTACTGCTAATTGTATAAATTTATCTTTATCTTCTTTTTTTATAGCTACTGCCATACGCTCTTGTGACTCTGAAATTGCAAGTTCAGTTCCATCAAGTCCATCATATTTTTTAGGCACTAAATCTAAGTTTATATCTAAACTATCAGCAATCTCTCCTATAGCAACACAAACTCCACCTGCTCCAAAATCATTACATCTCTTTATCATTTGAGCAACTTCTTTATTTCTAAAGAATCTTTGTATTTTTCTTTCGTTAGGAGCATCTCCTTTTTGAACTTCTGCACTACAAGTTAAGATTGATTCTTCACTATGTTCTTTAGATGAACCAGTTGCTCCTCCACAACCATCTCTTCCTGTTTTTCCACCAAGAAGAATTATTACATCTCCTGCTTCAGGTCTTTCTCTTACTACATTCTCTTTTGGCGCTGCTGCTATAACAGCACCTATTTCCATTCTCTTTGCAACAAAGTTTTCATCATATACTTCTGCAACTTGCCCAGTTGTAAGACCTATTTGGTTACCATATGAACTATATCCATGAGCAGCTTCTGTAGTTATTTTTCTTTGCATAAGTTTTCCAGGCAAAGTATCCTCTAAAGTTGTTCTTGGGTCAGCACTTCCTGTAACACGCATTGCTTGATAAACATAACTTCTTCCTGATAGTGGGTCTCTTATAGCTCCACCTAAACAAGTAGCTGCCCCACCAAATGGCTCTATTTCAGTTGGATGGTTGTGAGTTTCATTTTTAAACATTACTAAATATTTTTCCATCTTACCATCAACTTCAACATCTACATTTATACTACATGCATTTATTTCTTCACTTTCATCTAGGTCATTTAATTTTCCGTTTTTCTTTAATTCTTTTACTGCAACTGTAGCTATATCCATTAAACATATATCTTTGTGTCTATTTACATATACATTGTCTCTTGAGTTAAGATACATTTGATACGCTTCTTTTACTATATTATTAAATTTACCATCTTCTATTTTTACATTTTCTATTTCAGTCATAAAAGTAGTATGTCTACAATGATCAGACCAATAAGTATCTAGAACTTTTATTTCTGTTATAGTTGGATTTCTCTTTTCTGTATCTTTAAAATATTTTTGAACGTGTTGTAAATCTCCTAAAGTCATTGCTAACCCTTTTTCACTTACAAATGTTCTTAATCCATCTTCATCTAAATCTATAAATCCATCTAATACTTCAACTGTTGTTGGTATCTCCGTTTCCATTTTTAATGTTTCTGGTTTTTCTAAAGATGCTTCTCTACTATCTACTGGATTTATACAGTAATCTTTTATTTTAGAAAACTCTTCATCAGTTATTTTACCTGATAATATATAGACTTTTGCTGTATTAATGGCAGGTCTTATCCCTTGATTTACGATTTGGACACATTGAGCTGCCCAGTCACCTCTTTGGTCATATTGACCAGGAAGAAATTCTATTGCAAACACTCTTTCACCATTTAATTCTGGTATTTCTTCATAATATACTACATCTAGATTTGGTTCAGAGAATATTGTCTTTGCTGCATTTTCATAAACTTCTTCTGATATTCCTTCTACATCATATCTATTTAATATTCTTAAATTTTCTATATTACTTATGTGTAAACTTTCCACCAAGTCTTTTTTTAAAGCTTTAGCCTCAAGGTCAAAACCTTCTCTTTTTTCAACTAGTACTCTTCTAACCATTGAGTCTTTATTTTCAGTATTCAACATACCTTATCCTCCATTTTAGAAAAATTATCTTCCTATGTCTGTTCTATAGTGCATTCCTTCAAAGTTTATCTTCTTTATGTTTTCATAAACTTTTTCTGCTGCATCCTTAACTGTAGCTGACTTTGCAGTTATACCAATTACTCTTCCTCCATTGGTAACTAAATTACCATCAAGCATCTTAGTGCCACTATGGAATACTACTATATCATCATCCAAGTTTTCAAGACCAGTTATAATTTTCCCTTTTTCATAACTGTCTGGATACCCTCCTGATGTAAGCATAACACATACAGCTTCATCATCACTATAATTTATTTCTATATCTTTTAATTTATTATCCAATATAGCTTCCATTATCTCATGTAAATCTGTTTCTAATCTAAATAAAACAGATTGTGTCTCAGGATCTCCAAATCTTACATTATATTCAAGTACTTTTTCTCCATCTTCAGTTATCATAAGACCAACAAATAAAATACCTTTAAAGTTAAGTCCATCTTTTTTGAATCCTTCTAAAGTTTTTTCTAATACTGTCTCTTTTACTTTATTTGCTAATTCTTCTGTATATATTTCACTAGGTGAAAAAGTCCCCATTCCACCAGTGTTTGGCCCTTGTTCATAGTTGTTTACCTTCTTATGGTCTTTTGCACTTGCCATAGGAACTATTGTATCATTATCTACAAATGCCAAAATTGAAGTTTCTATTCCTTTTAAAAACTCTTCAATTACTATTTTATCTCCAGCAGTTCCAAACTTCTTATCTGACATCATTTCTTTTAAAGTTGCTATAGCATCTTCTCTATTTTCAGGTATTACAACACCTTTTCCAGCAGCTAATCCGTCTGCTTTTATTACTACCGGATATCCAAAGCTATCTATTTCTGATATAGCTTCTTCTAAGTTTGTATATTCTTTATATTTTGCAGTAGGTATGTTATGTTTTATCATAAAATCTTTTGAAAAAGCTTTACTCCCTTCAAGTTGAGCACATTTTTTATTAGGTCCAAATACTCTTAACCCTTCTTTTTCAAACTCATCTACTATTCCCATAACTAGTGGTACTTCTGGTCCTACTATTGTCAGACCTATTTTATTTTCTTTGGCAAATTTTAAAAGTTCTTCTATATTAGTATCACCTATATTTAAACATTCTGCTACATTTGCAATTCCTGCATTACCTGGCGCGCAATAAATTTTTTCTACATTCTTTTCTTTGCTTAGTTTCCAACATATAGCATGCTCTCTTCCGCCACCGCCTACAACCAATATCTTCATAATATCCTCCTTAGTGTTTGAAGTGTCTTATTCCTGTAAATACCATAACCATATCATACTTATCACAAGCTTCTATTGAATCTTTATCTTTTATAGAACCACCTGGTTGAACTACTGCTGATATTCCATATTCATGAGCTAATGTTACACAATCATCAAATGGGAAAAATGCATCTGATGCTAAAACAGCTCCTTTAAAATCTTTATTTTTGTTATTTTCAAGAGCATTTTTTAATGCCCAAATTCTTGATGTTTGTCCACAACCTAAAGCTAGAGTTTGTCCATTTTTTACTATTGCAATTGCATTTGATTTCATATTTTTTACTACTCTCATACCAAATTCCATGTCCTTAAGTTGTTCATCTGTTGGTTTTGCTTTTGTTACATTTTCACTTTTTTCTGCTAATATATTATTTCTATCTTGTATTAATAATTTTCCATCTAAATATTTCATTTCATATGGTTGTAAACTATTTTCTATCTTAGCTAATTTTAATATTCTTAGATTTTTCTTTTGCTTAAGTATCTCTAAAGCTTCTGGTTCAAAATCATATGCTACTACTATTTCTAGGAATATTTCATTTAATTTCTCTGCTGTAGCCTTATCTATAGTAGAAGTTATTCCTACTATTCCTCCAAATATTGAAATCTTATCCGCTTCATAACATTTTGTATATGCTTCAAAAGCATCTTTTCCTAGCCCTACTCCACATGAATTAGCATGTTTTATAGCTACTGAAACTACTTCTTCACTATCTTTAAATTCTCTCATTACTTCTAAACATCCATGTAAATCGTTTAAGTTGTTAAAAGAAAGTTCTTTACCGCCTAATTGCTCATAATTTAAGATTGGATTTTTTGCATTTGATTGTGAATATAAGAAACCATTTTGATGTGGATTTTCTCCATATCTTAAAGTTTGTTCTTTTTGGAAAGTTAAATTTAATATGTCAGGATACGTATCTCCAACTTCTCCAGCAAAATAACTAGATATTAACGCATCATATCTTCCTGTAGTTGAGAAAGCTTTATATGATAATTTTTTTCGGTCTTCTAATGTCATTGTGTCTGTTTTTAATTTTTCTATTATAGAATCATAATCTTTTATATCTACTACTACTATTACATCTTTATAGTTTTTAGCAGCAGAACGTATCATAGATGGTCCACCAATATCTATATTTTCTATCATTTCATCATGGCTTTTTCCAGCTTTTAAAGTTCCTTCAAAATCATATAGATTTACAGCTACTAAATCTATTGAACATATTTTGTGTTCATTTACAGTTTCTACATGAGATTCTTTATCTCTTTTATAAAGTATACCACCATGTATATATGGATTTAATGTTTTTACTCTTCCATCTAATATTTCTGGAAAGTTTGTAACATCTTCAACTTGCATTACATTAACTCCATTTTCTTTTAATGTCTTAAAAGTATTTCCTGTAGATATAATTTCATAATCTAGCTTATTTAACTCTTTAGCAAATTCCACTACACCTGTCTTGTCAGTTACACTTATTAAAGCTCTCTTACTCATTTATAAACACTCTCCTACCTTGAAGTTTTAATTTATTTTCACAAAAAAGACTTATACTTTCTTTTAAAATCCTATGTTCAACTTCTAACACTCTTTTTGCAAGTGTTTTTGCATCATCATCTTGATTCACTTTAACTACATCTTGCATTATGATTGGTCCAGTATCAGCACCTTCATCAACAAAATGAACTGTAGCACCAGTTACTTTAGCTCCATAATCTATCACACCTTGATGAACTTTTTCTCCATAGAATCCAGCTCCACAGAATGAAGGAATTAATGATGGATGTATGTTTATCATTTTGTTTCTAAACTCATTAACCAGCTTTGGGCTGATTATTTTTAAATAACCAGCCAATACTACTAAATCTATTTTATTTTCTTTAAGAATTTCTATTATCTTGTCTTCATTAGTTTCACAAATTGCCTTTATGTTATGATTTTTAGCTCTCTCTAATCCATAAGCATCTTGCTTACTTGAGATAACTACTTTAACCTGACCTTTGATTTCTCCAGACTCAGTGCCATCTATAACTGCTTGTAAATTTGTTCCTCCACCAGATATTAAAACTCCTATATTTAGCATAATTCTACACCTTCATGACTATCTACTACTTCACCAATTATATAAGCTTTATCTTCTAGTAATTCACTGTATTTTTTATCTACATAAGCAGCATTGTCATTTTCTCTATTATTTATAAAGTTTACAACATTGTCAGCATTTTCTTTATCTACTATTAAAACTAATCCAATACCCATGTTGAAACTCTTATGAAGTTCTCTCTCATCAACAGCATTAAAACCTTCTATCATTTTGAATATAGGAGGCTTCTCCCAAGATTTTTTATTGATATCTAATCCTAACCCTTTAGGTATAACTCTTGTTATGTTTTCTATAAGCCCTCCACCAGTTATGTGAGCTATAGCTTTTATGTCATGTTTCGCTAGTACATCTAAAGCTAATTTAACATATATTTTAGTTGGTGTTAAAAGTGCTTCTCCAACTGTCATTCCTAGTTCTTCAACATATTGTTCCATTTTATAATTGTAAGTTTCCAAAAATATCTTTCTTATAAAAGAAAAACCATTACTGTGTACTCCACTTGAAGATATACCAACCAATACGTCTCCTGATTTAACATTGTTTCCAGAAACAATCTTTTCTTTGTCTGCTATTCCTACAGAGAATCCTGCTAAATCATAGTCATCTTCTCCATACATTCCAGGCATTTCAGCAGTTTCTCCACCAATTAGTGCACAACCAGATATTTTACAACCATCTGCAATTCCACCAACTATTTTTTCTATATGCTCAGGAACTAATTTCCCAAGAGCTATATAATCAAGGAAAAATAATGGTTTTGCTCCTTGACAAATCAAATCATTTACACACATTGCAACTAAATCTATTCCAACAGTATCATGCTTGTCCATCATTTGAGCTATTTTTAATTTAGTCCCAACACCATCTGTAGATGCAAGCAAAACTGGTTCTTTCATACCTACAAAATCTTTTAAACTGTATAGCCCACTGAAGTTACCTAAATCTCCAACTACATTTCCATCATAAGTTCCTTTTATTTTACCTTTTATAAGGTCTACTGCTCTATTTCCTTCATCTATATCTACACCTGATTCTTTATATGTTAACATGAAAGTAGTTCCTCCTTATCAATTTTCTTAACTGGGTATTCCCCATCAAAACAAGCTTTACAGAAAGTAGACTTATGTTCTGTTGCATCTAACATTCCTTCTATATCTAGGAATTTTAAACTATCACATCCAATATATTCTCTCATTTCTTCTACGTTGTTACTTGATGCAATTAACTTAGAGCGATTTGGAGTATCTATTCCATAGTAACAAGAGTAAGCTACTGGAGGAGATGTTATTCTAAGATGAATTTCTTTTGCTCCTGCTTCTCTTAAAGATTTTACTAATTGTTTAGATGTAGTTCCTCTTACAATTGAGTCATCTACTAAAATTATAGACTTTCCTTTTATTATTGTTGAAAGAGGATTTAATTTTATTTTTACTGCTATTTCTCTTTCTTCTTGTGTAGGTTTTATAAATGTTCTTCCTACATATCTATTTTTAACTAAGCCTTCACTTATTTTTAATCCACTAGCATTTGCATAACCAATAGCTCCTGGCCAACCTGAATCTGGAACTGGAACTACCATATCTGCTTTTACAGTTTCATTCTGAGCTAATCTTTCACCACATTTAATTCTGAATTCATACGCATTTACATTGTCTATAGTTGCATCATTTCTTGCAAAGTATATGTGTTCAAATATACAACTCTTCTTAACTGGCTTATAATTTTCTGAATAAAAATATGATTTTAATTCTCCATCTTTAACTACTATTATTTCTCCTGGCTCTACATCTCTTATAACTTCTCCGCCAAGTATATCTATTGCACAATTCTCTGATGCAAATATATATTCATCACCCTTTTTACCAAGTACAAGAGGTCTGAATCCATGTGGGTCTCTAACTGCAACCAATTCTTCTTGACTCATTATTACAAGAGCATATGCACCTTTTATATAATCCATTGTCACTTTTAAGCTTTCTACTATATCCCCTTTGTAATATCTTGCAAGTATATATAAAATCACTTCTGTATCTGAATTAGTTTGGAACATATATCCATCTTCTTCTAGCATGTCTTTTAAATAATTTGCATTGACTAGATTTCCATTATGAGCTATGGCTAATTGTCTTTTTCTACAGCTTCCAACTAAAGGTTGACAATTAGAAACATGACTTCCTCCAGCTGTTGAATATCTAACATGTCCAATCCCTATGTTTCCTTTTAACTTAGATAATTCACTTTCCTTAAAAACATCTCCAACTAATCCCATATCTTTTTTGTACTTAATTTCTCCATCATCTAAAAGAGCTAAACCACAGCTTTCTTGCCCCCTGTGTTGCATAGAATATAAAGAATAATACAGTTCTTTAGTTACATCTTTATTAGAGTAAATCCCTAAAACTCCACACATACATTTGCCTCCTATTTATTATTCATTCTTGAAAGTACTTCCGTATAACCTTCTACAAGGTCTCCAAGGTCTTTTCTAAATCTGTCCTTATCTAACTTTTCATTTGTATTTACATCCCAAAGTCTACAAGTGTCTGGTGATACTTCATCTGCCAATATTATATTTCCTTGAGAATCTTTACCAAATTCTATTTTAAAGTCAACTAACTTTAGGTTTAATTTTAAGAAAAATGCTTTTAGTAACTCATTTATTTTTAAAGTTTCTTCTCTTAAGAATTTTAATTCTTCCCTAGTTGCTAACTTCATTGCTACTGCATAATCGTCATTTAGCATTGGGTCACCATAAGCATCATTTTTGTAGCTTATCTCAAAAATTGGCTCGTCGAAAACCACACCTTCTTCAAGACCAACTCTTTTACAAATAGAACCAGCAGCAATATTTCTTACTATTACTTCTAATGGTAAAATGTCTACCTTTTTAACTAACATTTCTCTATCTGATAAACTTTTTATAAAGTGTGTATTTATATTATTTTCTTTTAACATTTCAAAGATTATTGTTGATATCTTATTATTTAGTATACCTTTTGAAGATATTTCTGCTTTTTTTTCTCCATTAAATGCTGTCGCATCATCTTTATAATAAACAACATATTCATTTTCATTATCTGTAGAATATACTTGTTTTGCTTTTCCTTCATATAATAACATTTCTGTTACCCCCTTAAATTCTTGTCGTCTTCTAGCACCTTTTGTGCCATCTCTTCTCTATATGATTTCAAATCCTCTTTTAATTTTGGGTATTTTAAAGTCATTATTTGTAATGCCAATAAAGCTGCGTTTAAACCTAAGTCTATTGTAACTGTTGCAACTGGTATTCCTTTTGGCATTTGAACTATTGATAAAAGTGAGTCTAGTCCATCCATAGTTGATGATTTAATAGGTAATCCTATTACAGGAATTAATGTTTGTGAAGCTATTACACCTGGAAGGTGTGCTGCTTTTCCTGCTGCTGCTATTATTACATCTGTATCATCTTCTATTTCTTTTAGGAATATTGAAAGTTGTTCTGGTGTTCTATGAGCAGATAATGCTCTTGCTACAACTTCTATTCCATATTTTTCAAGCAGTTTTATCCCTTCTTCTAATTTTGGATAATCTGATTTTGAACCCATAACTACTGCTACTTTCATTAGACTTCCCCTCTCCGTTTATAAGTTATTTTACACTCTAAATCATTCGTATAATTATACGAATTATATATATTAAATTTTATATTAATATACATATATTATCAACTCTTTTTTGAAATTTTTTAAAAAAAATATTACTTGTAATTTTTTCATTCGCCACCTGTCGAACATTATTCATATTTTTTTGTAAAAATAAAAAAGGAGCTGTCTCAAAATCACAGCATAGAGCAAAGCATATAGAATTCGCACCATTATATATAGTCGTACTTGGAAATAGAGATAAATTCTTAAAGCCTGGTAAATGGATACAAGATTTAGGTGCTTGCACACAAAATTTATTGTTAGAAGCTACTAATCAAGGTCTAGCTACTTGTTGGGCAGGAGTATTTCCTAAAAATAAAGTGGTAAATAAGGTTAGACAAGCTTTAGACTTACCAGTAAAATTAATACCATATGCCCTTATATCTATAGGATATAGTGAAGAAAAAAATGAATTTATAGACCGATTTGATGAAAATAAAATACATAGAAATGCATATAAAAATAGATAAAGTTCTATTTCCATAGACCATCTGGGTCATAAAAATCTCCTGTATCTACTAATGCTATATTAGGGGACTTTTCTTTATTTTGAAATTGATATTAAACAAGACTTAAAACCTTGGTTTTATTTTTAAAATTCATTTTATCTCCCTATAAAATTTAAGATATAGAAAGTATAGCAGTTAAGTATTTTAAATTTGTTGATAATATCCTAAAATTAGCCATTTTTCCTTAAAGTATTTTAATAAGTTAATACTTCCCGTCAAAACTTAAAGAAAAATATACCATTTAATGATTATCATTAAAATTAATCTTTGTACAAAAATTCATATTGACTCTTGAAGAAGTACATACAAGTAAATTTTGTTTAATGAATATTTAAATAATTTATCTGATAGATATTTAATGATAACTCTCCTACAAAATTTTATTAGTATATAAGTTAACTAAACTTTGATATAAAGAGAATATAAAATACTGTAAAAAAGTGTTATGGTTATTTCGTTAAAAAGAAAGACATACTATTAAAGCATAAATTACAATATAGGAGATGATTAAATGAGAATACTTTCAGAAACTGAAAAAATATCTTTAGCAGCAGTTATAAAAATGGAATCTGATGGATTACTTATGCAAAGAGCAATAAATATGTTAATATCAGATGAAGACCTAAAAAGACAATCAGAATCTAGCATATTAGCAACAGAAGGAAGAATTAAAGCTATACAACAATTTATAGTTGAAAATGAAATACTAATTTCTGAGGAGGTATAGATAACATGAGAAATATGATAGAAAATCTAATTAAGAACAATACTTATATAGACGATAAAGTAATAATGTTAAGTATGCTTTCATCTGCTAAAGCATCTGCCAATATGTATCTTAATTCTGCATTAACAAGTAGTACACCTGAATTAAGAGCTATATATTCAGCTTCACTAACTCAAATGGTAGAAGGTCACACAGCACTTACAGAATTAAGTATTAATAAAGGATGGGTTAAACCATATGATAAACCTATTCAACAGTTAACATGTAGTTATAAAGAATCCCAAAATGTTATTGATTAATCTAAATAAAATATACTCCTAATTATTTTATTTTAACTATATAATAAAAAAGAAATATCTCAAAATAAAAATTTGAGTATCTCATTTTTTGTGTGAAAATTTTTACTCCATATAGTTCAATAGTTATATTTTAAAGACCCAGAATATTTATTAAAATACAATAAATTATATCTATTTAATATGTAAATAATTTTTAATATTAGTATTTAATATTTCTTTTTATATGATTATATACTATCTCTCTATAATATTCTAAAATATCATTATCTTTAACTTCTTTAGCTTCTTTTTTATCAAAAACAGAATCACTATATTCGTCAAAATTAATGGTTCCATCTATATTAGTAATGCCTTTTGTTTCTAATATATAACAATATTTATCATTATTGACCATAGCTTTATAAGTCTGACCAGGATATATTGATTCACTATAGGTAAACTCACGCCCCTTACCTCCTAGTGTCTTTGGAAGTACACAATCATACTTAGATAAATCATGTTCTATATTTGCTAATTTTAAAATTATAGGCATTAAATCCATATTGCTTATATACTCTGTGTTACCATTAGAGACACTTCCAGACCCTCTAACCATTAATACACTATTAGTTATATTTGATTTTAATAAAAAATCATCTTTACCTAAAAATGAAGCTCCATGATCTGAAAAAATACTAATTAAATATTCTTCTTCAGAGTAGTTTTGTAATATATAATCATAAATTCCTTTCAATTGACGGTCTAGTTCCCTAAGCGCCACATCATATTTTTTAATAGCCTCTTCATCATATTTTTGCCATGCACTTACAAACGAGCTCCTTTTTGATAAAGATGTCTCTATATCTAAAGATGTTTGATTAACAATATCATAATTAACACTATAATTTTCAATATCATCTAATATTTTATGAACATCGCTTAAAGACATAAACACAAATTGATTGGTTTCTTTAAATGATTCAATATGCTTAATCGCATCATTAATTATTGCTGAATCAGAAAATCCTAAACTATTCTTAAAAACAGTTCTATCAAACCCTCTAAAACCACTGCTATATGGTGCAAGTGCATATGTACCACTTATATTTGCAGTGAAATATTCATTTTTTTTCATAATCTCACTGAATAAATCTATATCATCAGGGTATTTATATCCTGCACTAGAATGTAAAAAATGATGATTAGTTGTATATAACCCTGTAACCACACTTGTCAAAGATGGATATGTCCACTCTCCTGCTGAATAACAATTTTCAAATATAATTCCTTTGTTAAAAAAAGCTTTTGTGTAAGGCATTGATTTATATTTTGTTTCCAATAAATATTTTTGAGATAAAGCATCTATAAATATAGTAAAAATTAATTTTTTATTTTTTTCTTTAAACCCTAGCTTGATTGGCTTACCAATTATAATATCTTTATCTGAATTTAAACTAATGCCATTATTTACTCTATAATACTTAAAAAAACCAGGTGGATCTACTTGTTGTGATTTAAAATTAGTATTTCTAATTTTAAAGTCAATAACTTGGTTATATTCAGTTGTAGCAATTGGAATAATATACTTCCCATTATCTAAACTGAATTCTTTTGTAGTCATAGATTTAAAACTCTCTATTGGACATATTGAAGATATCTCAGAATTGTTAATAGCAGCACATAATTTTTTTTGAAAATCTGATAACATATTATTATAAGTGTCAGAATAAAAGCATATATAATCATTATACTTACGACTTGAGTCTTTATTTAAATATTCTTCTATTATAACATTCCATTTATTCCCATAGAAACATGCAGGAAATTTAGCAATACTTAGTTCAATAAATCCAAAAAATTTTTTTAAGTCTTCAAGTATATTTGTGTCTTTTATATTCTCAATGCAATACTCAATTAGAGTTTTTACTTGTTCACTAGAATAAAATAGTTTGTCATTTATATAATCATATCCCTGAATCTTAGCAAAATGTTTTAAGAATGTCACACTTAATATAGCTACTTTAATAGCTTCAGAATATTTACCCATAGCAATCAATATATTTGCTAAATAAAAGTTATTATCATAATTATTTGGTCTAAATTTCAAGGCTTTTCTAATATGTTCTTCTGCAAGTTTATATTCTTCTCCAAAAAAATATGTAACTGCACGTGCAGTATGAATCTCACTATCAAATGGTAATAACTTCTCATACTCATTAATATAATCTAGTGATGTTTTTATATCAAAATGCTCTTGGTTCATTATTTCATCTAAAATTCCCATATAAATTCCTTCCTAACCTACTTACGAGTATTGTAAAATTTTTTTCATTGTAAATTCATTATTTTGAACTATACATTTTTCCAAAAATCTCAAATCTTTTTCATTATCTATTTCAAAACAATCTTTAAAATCTATTTTCTGAATGTACATATTTAAAGCATCTTTATTTTGCATTACAATATCATCCCAGAATAGACTTTCAAAGTCTCCATTTTTTATTGTTTCCTCTAATTTTTTTACTATAATATTTCCGTCTGTTAATGACCAATAGGATACACCACACAATATATACCCCTTATTATCACCAACATACATATCATAAACCTTATTATTTTCATCAAATTTAAATATAAACTCATTATTAAAATTTTCTTTATAAAGAGTAAAATAAGTGGATTTCTTTATATCTGGATCTATAAAGTTATTACATATATATACATCTCCCTCTATAACATAACTATCAGGTAAATGTTCTCTTAATAAATACATAGTATAAATATTATTATATATATCATATTTATTGTTATATATTAATTCCACATTATATTTTTCCACTAAATAATAAAATTCTTCTTTTAAATATCCTACTGCAACTTTTATATCTTTTATCCCCTTTTCTAATAGACATTCTATTTGGGTTTCTATCATTGGCTTCCCATTAACTTTAACTAATGGTTTTGGGATCTCTGAAGTTAATGGTCTTAATCGTGTCCCCATCCCAGCTGCTAAAATTATTGCTTTCATATCTAATCCTCTCTTCCAATTAAATATTGTACTTATTTATAGATTTTAACCTAGTATTATTTATAAAATCTTCAAATTTTTCCGATATAAATTTCTTTATTAGTATAAATATTAAATTTCATTTTAAATTTAGTATTTATTTTCATTCATTCCAAGGATTTAAACTTAATATGAATTTCAACTTATTATTTTTAGTATAATTCATTAAATTTTATATTTTCAAACTAAGAATTCCCTATCGTTTTATTTATCGGTCAATATTAAAAAAAATTTATATTATTAATATGGAAAATTTTTTAAATAATCCATTTTTTAATGTAAAACAGATTACTCATAATTTAAATATATAATTTTGCACAAGTCTTTTTAATTTTTTTAGATGATTCTATTGTTAAGACTTTTTTTACTACATACTTTTATAATTAAAGATAACAAATCTTTATATTCCAAAATTACATAATCTGGCTTATAAATCAAATCTTCTATCCTATGTCCCCTATGATTCATCCATATACTCTTCCAACCAGCTTTTTTAGCACCTACTACATCATTTTTATAAGAATCACCTATATAATATGTATTTTCTCTATCTAAATTCATAACATTCTCAGCTAGTCTAAAAATATTGATGTCTGGCTTAGAAGAACCAACTTCACTAGAAATAAAAATATTGCTTTTGTCAGCCCAGTTTTCAATATTCAACTGGTTTAACTTCATTCTTTGATGAGAAGATGGACCATTAGTTATAATTCCTATATTAATATTTTTTTCTTTGGCAAAATTTAAAACTCGCTCCATTTCTGGAATTAAAGTGATTTGTGATTGTTGATATATATATTCATCTTGAAAATTTTGAGCATCCTTTTCTGAAATAGGATTTTCTAATTCTTCAAAAGCCTTTATTATTCTATATATGTGCATTTTCTCAATTGGCATCTCTCCACTCTCAGTCAAATGGAAAACTTCATCACTGTACTTTCTACTAATTATATATAAATCTTCAATAGAAACATCCTTTATTGAAGAAAACACTTTATTATATGCAATATAAAAAGGTGTCAATTGATTGTATAAAGTATCATCTACATCAAAAACTAAATTAATCAAAATATTAGCCCTCCTAAATTTAATAGTGGTAAGTATAATTATAACTATAAATACCTAGTATAACAATACCTACCACTATGAGTCCCATTATTTATTTAAAATCCTTGTAGTAACACCTTTTAAATTATAACATTCTGCATAATCACGTAAAGGGCGTTTAATATGGTCTACAACAAATCTTTGACCATCAATGTTATTCTTACTTAAATTACCATAAAGCACTTTTAATTCTTTTTTAACATCATCATTATTGAATGTATAATGCCCTGCAATATCTAATATCTCATTAGATAAAACTTCATCCTCAAATATTTCTTCAGTAGTTAGATTTTTTTGTTCTCCTATTACCCACTTTCTCCAACGTCCACATTCGATTGCATTAACAAGAAGAACATGTCTAATATTAGAAGTCTTCTCAATTAACCCCTCTTCTTTTAATTTGTGTTCAACTTCTGCTAATTTTAAATATGCTCTGGTTTCTTCAGTACCATATTGAGGAGCTACATTTGTAGCAATAATTTGAGATGGTATATGTTCTAATAAGGTTACATCATCTAAGTAGTCACCATTATGTTCTTTTAAACCAACGCCATACTTCTTAGCCATTTGGGCTAAATCATAAGCATTTCTAAAGTTAAAAGTTCCTACTTGTTCTGTTTTTCTAGTTAAAGTACCTGTTTGACCAACTATAAATGTTGGCATTGGCAAACCTCTTTCATCAAGCTCAACCTTTAGCCTAGTTATAAATGTTTCATACGTCTCAGTTGAAGTTAGACCTCCATTTGTTTCTTCTGTTCCAACCTCATATCCTATTTCTGGTAAATTAAGTCTTTTCCTTTCATTCTCACAATATTCAATCAATTCTACAGTTCTCTCTAATACTACATCTAATGGAATTACCTTTCCCATCTCAAATGGGTCTTTTGTAGGGTCAATCATTAATAGGTCAAAACCTGCCTCAATATCAGCTAAATAAGATTTTTTTCCTAACTCCATTGCCTCATCAACAGGTAAATGGTCATTTCTTTCTTTATCTCTTTGCCATGGACCACCATGGTCTCTACATAAGTAATACAATCCATTGAATCCAACTTTGTCAGCTATCTTCTTAATATCCTTTGTAAAAGTTTCTTGATTCCAAGCATTTACATAACCACCACCTAGTTCATCTGCATCTACTTGATTTCTACTGGCAATAAACATTAAAGGAAAATCATCATCTTTTGCTAGTTCAAAACTTGCTTGTAATAAGTTTGGTGACATAGGACCAATCCCTAAAAGCGTTGCACTTTTCCCTTCTTCTTGTAAGTCTAGTAATCTTTGTACGACAGTCTTTATTGGTAACTTTTTCATGACTATATCTCCTTTTATTCTATTTTTAAGATGTTTTCAAAGATGTTTTTAATAAAATATTCATTAAAAACATCTTTATGTTATATGTAAAATAAATCAAACTTTATTGAAAAGTATCTTTTATTTTCTTAATCAATGCATCAGATTTCTTAATTATATCAGACACACTCATTCTTACTACTTTTTTTCCTTTAAAACGTTCCATATTTCTAATCTCAACATCATTAGTCAGTATTACACAAGTTGCTTCCTCAATCTCTTTAGGTGACAATTCATTATCTATTCCAGAACTTCCTTGAGTCTCAACCTTTATTTCTATACCAAATTTTTTTGCTGATAATTCAAGTGATTCAGCTGACATATAAGTATGTGCTACTCCACTAGGACAAGATGTTACTGCTACAATTTTCATATCCTCATCTCCTTTAAATTTATCTATATATTTACTTTTTATGTAAATCATTCCCATTTATATCTATAGTTCTTCAAATACTAATTCAATCGAATCATCTAAATCTTCTTCAATTTCTTCATCTTCTTTTACATCTTTCTTTACTAATTTCATCAATACTGCCACGACAACTGCTCCTGTTAATACTGATGCGATATACCCCAACCTATTGTCAACTACTGGTAATACTATCAGACCTCCCCAAGGTGCATGATTTAAACATCCTAATAAAAAGGCCATAATATTTCCTATAATCGACCCAGCCATAATACAAGGGATTACTCTAACAGGGTCTGCTGTTGCAAATGGAATAGCCCCCTCTGTAATTCCAACACACCCCATCAATAGTGATGCTTTCCCTGAATCTCTTTCTTCCTTACTAAATTTTTTTGGAAACAATAATGTAGCTAATCCTAACCCAATTGGAGGTATACAAATTGCAACACCAACTCCACCCATTAAATATGGAAGTGTGTCAACTTGAGTTTGAGCAAAAGTTGCAGCAACTTTATTTATAGGTCCACCCATATCGGAAGCTATCATTCCTCCTAAAATTCCGCCTAAAGGAATTTTAGAAACACCAGACATTCCATTTAACCAATTTGTCATCCATGTCATAAAAGAAGCTATAGGTTCTCCGATTAAAAATACAATTATACCACCTGTAATCAATGTACCAAGCAAAGGATAAATAAATATTGAACCTAAAGTTCTCATTGTAGGAGCCAATTTAATTTTCTTTAGTTGCAAGACAACAAATCCTGCTATGAATCCTGCTATAATACCACCTATAAAACCCGCATTTACTTCTTTTGCTAAATATGCTCCTATCATACCAGGAGCTAATCCGGGTTTATCTGCCATACTAAATGCTATATATCCACCTAATATAGGAATAAATAAAGCTAATCCAGCAGCTCCAATTTGATTCAATTTAGCTAACCATCCAGTTTCAGGAACAGCAGCTTGTCCACTTAGAGTTACTGATAAAGCAAATAGAATTCCTCCAGCAACTACAAATGGAATCATATACGATGTTGCTGTCATAAGATGTTTCTGTAAAAACTTCAAAATCCTCATTTTAATCTTCCTCCCCTATTTTTTCTTTTATAAGATTATAAACTGTTTGTTCATCTGAATTTCTAATTTGATTTCTAAAACTCTCATGCATCAGTAAACGTGCTAGTTTTGACAAAATCTTTAAGTGAAGATTATTTTCATTATCTTTTGTTACTGATATCAAAAATACTAAATCCACTTTTTCTCCTTCTTCTGTCCATGCAATAGGAGTATCAAGCTTTCCTATTGTAATGCAAGAATTTTTAACACCTATACTTTGACTATGAGGAAGACCTATACCATGTCCAATATAAGTCGATAATGTTTCCTCTCTCTTTAAAACATCCTCTAAAAATTGATTTTTATCTTTTAGATACCCTTCTTTTGATACTACATCTACTAGTGATATAATGGCTTCTTCTTTTGAATTAGCATGTATGTTAAATGAACATTTTACATTAACTAATTTACTCATACAGTGACCTCCTTCTCATATTTATGAATTAAACCTTCTGCTTCTTCTTTTGTATTTGCACCTTCTAACATAGCAATAAAATTAGTCTTATAAACCATTTTAGTTAGATTAATTATTGCAGGAATTTGCTCTTTTTTATCTCTACTTGCTAGACAAAATATGATTTTAACCTTTTTATCTCCAAAACTAATTGCTTCTTTACATATTAATAGACTTATTGAACTTACTTTGACTAATGAACTATCATTTCCATGTAATAGAGCAAATTCATTATCTTTTACAGCATAAAAACCTACATTTTTTAAAATATCTATAATATTATCAGCATATTGTGCTGATACAAAATCGCAATCAGCAAGTATATTTGAACTAATTTTCACAGCATCTTCCCATTTCATGTCTTCATCAATGATACTTATAGTATCAATTCCTATTAAATCACCTAAATTAAGTTGTCTAGATAGTATTCTCTCATCACTGTATCCAAGTTCTTGCCATATAATACTCAATACTCTTTTTTGTGCATCTTCTTCTAAAAAACCCAGTCTTTTTTTTATTGACATATAATTAGTTAGAACGTTCTTTCTTTTTATCCCTTTTTCTTCAATCTTCAAATAATCGTTTTCTTGTAAAAATGGATTTATCTCAATAATTGTTTTAGGTAAGTCTGTTACTATCTTTGATGTTGTTATAATAAAGTCAATACTTCCCCAATCTTTATAATCTTGTAACTTATATGATGGAATACTATCCACTATATTTATTTGGTAATCATTTATTAAAGTATCCTTTAACATAGCAATTACACCATAACCAAATCCACAAACTAACAATATGTTTTTATAATTGTTTCTCTCATTTCTATGTATACTTCCTAAAAAATGTATTGACAAGAGTATTATTTCATTTTCATTCTTTATCTGATTTAACACTCTATTTTTTTGAATAGAATTCTTAGTAGCTTCAAGTACATATTGGTATTTATCTGGTATGACGTGAAATAATTCTTCATAAATCTGTATATTCTGTTTGATTCTCTCTATCAATGGGGCAATATGATTAAGTAATCCTTTATAAAGAATCATATCTTCTTTGAAGTCAATCTCTAATATCTCTGACATATTATAAATTAAATCTTGAACTATCATTTCTGTACTAATCAAATCCATATCTTCATTTAAACTTGCATATTTATTTGTAAAAAATACAAAACTCTTTAACAATAAAATTTGTTCTTTGGTTAACTTTTTTTGAATGATTTCTTCAAACTCTTGGTCAAACTTATTTTCAAAATATGGCTCACTTAATGAAGAAGATTCTAAAGGATGTTTTTCATCTGAATGTATATACCATGTAAAAAGGAAAATGTTTGATACATACCATGTAAAAGATTCATCATTTAAAGTCCATCCCATTTGAAATAATAAATTTATAGACCAATTATATATATCAATCAAAGAAAGACCTTTGAATATTTTTTCAATTACATTCACTAAATACTTCTCAAATACACTTAAATCAGATTTTTCCTTACCAAAAAGATAGGAATATGATTTTAATATGTTCAATCTTTGTTTATATATAGTATCTTCATCTCCACTTATCTTGAAAATTTTATCATAAGTAATAGTTATTTGATTTCTTTCTAATTCACTTGACAAAACATTAAGGTCATTTTTAATTGAACTTCTAGAAACCTGGAATTCCTTGCTCAATTTTTCTAAATTTAGGTTATCTATTTTAAACATTGATATAATCTTCATAATAGATACTCTCTCAGTTAAGGAAAATACATATTCATTGTTGTTTATACAAACTACTTGGAAGTCATCAGGAATAATTAACACACCTTTATTCATCTTTTGTATTACTGATTTGTTCAATGAACGTAAAACAAGATTTAAATTATTTATATCATATCTAACTTTTCTTTCTTCTATATTCAGTTGTTTGCTAATATCCTTGTAACTTGTCTTACTTTTTCCTTTTAGAAAATTCATAATGAGTAACATTCTTCCACTTATCATATTTTCCCTCCTTTCAAAATAATTAGAGTTATCAACATCACAAATTTTATATTATTCTGTATCTTTTAGTTTTTTTATGTCTAAAACAGTAACTATCTTTCTATATTCAGAATAATACAATAAAGCTTTAGCCACAACTTACAACATTTGAAAATTGTTTTTACAAAATCTGTAACTGCATTTTTTAGTAGATATCCAAATAAAAAAGACAAGTTATATTTTCAGTTATATAACCTGCCTAAATTTTTTATTTTGTATATTTAATTATTAGATACTTTTAAATTTTTTATTTTATTATCTAAATATGCGAACTCTTCAAATTCAGAAATTAATAGTGGTTTAGAAAAAACATAACCTTGAATATAATCACATCCTACATTTTTTAGAAACTCAACTTGTTCTAATTCTTCAATTCCTTCAGCAATTACCTTCATACCCAGTCTTTTGCTAAGTTCAATAATAGACTCAATAACTATCTTCCCACGGTCTATATTATTTCTGCTTACAAAAAATGAACGGTCTAATTTAATTATATCAACTTTAAAAGCCTTTAATATTCCTAATGATGAGTATCCAAATCCAAAATCGTCTATAGAACACTTAAATCCCTTAGAATGAATATCATCTATTACATCTATAGATTCTGGATTTTCCAAGAAAATAGATTCTGTAAGTTCTAAATCTATTAGATATGTTGGTACATTGTATTTATTACATATAAGTTCATATTTTTCTAAAAACGACTTATCATTTAAATGTTGTCTTGATACATTAACAGAAATTCTCAGCATTTCTTTACCTTTTTTTATCCATTTAGAAATCAATTTACATGTTTCTTCAAGTACATATAAGTCTAATTTACATATAAAACCACTTTTCTCAAAAAGAGGAATAAAATCACTTGGATAAATTATGCCCTTTTCTGGATTTTTCCAACGTACAAGAGCCTCTGCTCCACTAATTTTTCCACTTTTTATATCAATTTTGGGTTGTAAACATATAAAAAAGTCTTTATCTTCAAGGGCTTTTTCCATTAAGTTCGAAATTTCCTTTTCAGATATTAATCGTTTCCTTTCTATATCACTATAAAAAGAAAAATCACTTTGATGAGCTTTATTAAAGCTTTTTCTTGCTGTATTTGCATGGTCTTGTATTGTGATTAAATCTTCATTATGATTTTCAATTGTGTAAATACCTACTGATACTCTTAAAAAGTATGGATTTTCTTTATTTTTATTAAAATAATTTATATCAGCTTCTATTTTGTATAATAACTCTAAGACTTCTAACACTGGTCTATTCTTAATAAACAAATAAAAAAGGTCTGCATCATGACGGCATATAAATTCTTCATTTTCATCAATATTTTTAGACAAAACATTATAAATATGTTTAAGTGTCATATTTCCTTTTTCACTTCCAAAACAATCATTTATTAGCTTAAAACCCTTTATATTTATTGCTATCATCACATAAGTACTATCAGGTGATTCTGAAATTAAAGGTTTGACTAACATACTAAATTTAGTTGAGTTGATACCATTTGTTACACTATCTAAATACGCAATATTTTCTATTTGATTTAAATGTTTTCTTCTTATCGTATATAAAAGCCATGTTATAATTCCAATAATACATGTAATTATAAGTGTCATTATTATTGTAAAAGAGTTTAACTTATTAAGTTCACCAAGTACAGCGTCTTCAGGCACTATAAGAACAAAATACCAATCATTTAGACCTTTTGTAATTGGATAATAACTCAATAAGCATTTTATATCTTTTGATGAGATTATTGTGATATTCCCTGATTTTTCGTTTTTAAAATCATTAAGCATCTTTTGAGCCCAAGGCTCCTCTCTAGAATCTTTATATTTGTAACTAAGATTCTTTATTAGTTCACTATTTTTACCTATGAAAAGAGTTTTTCCCTTACTATTAATAATTTCAATAGTCCCTTCTCCATTAAAGTTATCTATATTAAGAATATCATTCATGCCTTCTTTGTTAGAAACACCTATTAAAATGCTAGACACTTCATGATTATCATCAAATATTGGTACACTATAAAGAACGACTCCTAGCGACTCTATTACCTCTGAATACTCTTTACCTTCTGTTCCTTTTTTATATGAAACAGTATTCTTTAAGTCAAACTCTTTTCCACTTAAAAACTTAGCCTTTCCTCCTAAATCAATTATTCCAATATCATAATATTTATAACTAGTCTTTCTTTTAGATAAGTACTCATATCGGCTATCCCCTTCATATTGCTTAATAAAATCTGCCATTAATCTTAAGTCCGATAAGATAAATTTGATTTTAGAATCAACATTCATTACAATTTGTGTAGATACATCATTTAAATAGTTTTTAGTTTGTTTATTAGATATATTGTGCAGTTTTACAGTATTGAAAATAGTAATTACAAGGATTGAAATAATAAGTGAACATAAAATTATAGACAGAACTAAACTATTTTTCTTATACCTTGATAATTTCATTTTTTGTCCTCCAAATTATAAACCTATTTTTTAAAATGTATATTAGCACTTATGAATTTAATTACTAAAAATCCATTTACACTATATTATAGTATTCTATTTCTTAATATTCAAGAATAGCACCTTAATATTTCATTAATAGTTCATAGATAATAGCTTTATTAATCAATTATATGATATACAATTTCTAACGTTTATTGATTAAAAACACTAATGCCTGCCATCTTAAGCTCCTACTATATATAAATCATTTTTACCAATAAGTATAAAACAAACCATCTTTGTATGAAAATTAATCCTCATATTCAAAAAATTTAAATTGCCCTTGAATCTGACACCGTGTTAGGGTATATCATGCAATTAGAGAGGTGAACACTAAATGAAAATAAACAATTATAAAAAACAAAGTATTATTACAAACCCCAAAATATTTGAAAATGAATATCAAAATTTACCAAATACTCCAGTAGAATTATTAAAAGTAGTCCAAAATCTAATAATTCATGGAGACCAAGGAAAACTATATGGTATAGCCTTTAATAAGCAACAAGCCGATGAAGAATTACTTCGTACAATTCCTCAAATGTTAAAAAAAATCTTTGAAATAGATTCTAACTCACTAACTATCCCAAGAAAGCCAAAACAGAGATTAGTTGGTATGTGCAGAGACTACTCTTTACTTCTTGTATCTTTCCTAAGGTATCGAGGTTTTGAAGCTAGGATAAGAGCAGGCTTTGCTAATTATTTTGAAAGTGAGCTTCCTTACGAAGACCACTGGCTCGTAGAATACTATAATCCTATAACAAAAATATGGGTAAAAATAGATTCGCAAATAGATAACATACAAAAAAACTATTTTCAAATTGATTTTGACACTCATGATGTCAAAAAAATAAATGGTTTTTTAACTGGCTCAGAAGCCTGGATAAGTTGTCGACAAGGTCATACTCACCCAGATGACTTTGGATATAATAAAAATTGGAAAGGTTGGCACTCCATAAAGGGTAATCTTCTACATGACTTTAATAATATGATTGGTTTGGAATTGCTTCCATGGGATTTATGGACAGAATTAAGTTCTAAAAAATACAATCAATTAACAAGAGTAGAAAAAAATTTGTTAGATGAAATGGCAGAGATATTATCAAGTGGCAATATAAAAATAGAAAACCTCAATTTGTTAATAGAAAAATTGCCTAAAGATTATTTGACATCAATCTTTTCTCAGTTAAAAATATTAGGCATTTTGGAAACAAAAGAATTCGGTAATCCTCTTGAACTAGAAAAGAAATTCAAATTTACCAAATCAATAAATAAACCAATTAAAAATTCACTTTGTCACAATAAAGGTTCTATCTATTTAAAAGGAGGAAGGCAAAATAACTTAAAAGATGTTGAGGTTACAATTCCAAAGAATCAAATAACCGTGATTACAGGTGTAAGTGGTAGTGGAAAATCCTCTTTAGCTTTCGATACGATTTATGAAGAAGGGAAAAGACGTTATTTTGAAAACCTAAGTAATGGAGCAAAACTTTCAGAACAACTTCAAAAACCTGAATTCGATTTACTTCAAGGATTAACTCCTACTGTAGCTATTGAACAGAAAAAAGGAAGCCAAAATCCTCGTTCTACGGTTGGTACTCTTACAAGCATTTGGGATTACTTAAGAATGTTGTTTGTATCAATTGGAAAAAGTTACTGTCCATATTGCAAAATTCCATTAGAAAAAAAGAATACTACAAAAAATTATTGCCCACATTGCCAAACTATTTTTTCTAAGATAAATACTTCAACCTTCAATGCTAATTCCCATACTGGAGCTTGTCATGATTGCAATGGATTGGGTTTTACCTATCAAGTTAATCCTCAATTAATTGTAAAAGACCCAACTATTTCAATATTAGATGGAGCCACTTACTACTTTGGAAAATTGAGGGGGAAAAAGCCAAATGGTAATTGGATGGTAGGTGAATTATATGCAATAGCAAAAGATAAAAATATCGACCTAGATATACCTTGGAATCAATTACCAAGAAATTTTATAGATTCAATCTTATATGGTACAGGTGATAAGATATATGAGTTTAGCTTTGAATCAAAAGGTCGGGAATCAAAAATTAAAAGACCTGCCTCAGGGGCAATCAATCACATTCAAAGACTCTTTAGAGAATCCAGTTCTCAAAATAATACTTTGCATCAATATATGAACAAAATTCCTTGCCATACATGTGGTGGTGAATTGCTATGTATTGAGGCTAGATTCACTACAATCAAAGGTTATCGCTTCCCTGAACTAACAAAAATGACAATAGAACAGTTATGGAATTGGTTATGTGAATTACCAAATCAACTTCAACAAAATGAGCTATCTTTAGTAAATGATATCTTAACAGAATTAAAAATTCGAGTTAGTTATCTATTAAAAGTAGGTCTTAGCTATCTATCAACAGACAGAACAGCTCCAACTTTATCTGGAGGAGAACTACAGAGAGTACGATTGTCAAGTCAGCTAGGAAGCGAATTGATCGGATTAACCTATATTCTAGATGAACCATCTATTGGTTTACATCCAAGAGACCATAATTTAATCATCAAAACGATAGAAGAGCTAAGAGATAAGGGTAATACTGTTATAGTCGTGGAACATGATAGGGATACAATACTAGCTGCTGATTATATTATTGATGTAGGGCCAAACGCTGGTACAAAAGGAGGATTCATTATTGCAGAAGGTACGACTCAAGAAATTATAGAAAATCCAAATTCTATAACAGGCAAATATCTAAGTACATCCAATAAAATAAGTTCACAAAATAAAATTAAACCAAGTAAATGGCTAAACTTAAAGGGATGTCATGCAAATAATTTAAAAAATATTAATGTACAAATTCCTTTAAACTGTATGTGCTCTATTACAGGTGTTAGTGGTTCGGGTAAGAGTTCTCTTGTATTTCACAGTTTACTTCCTGCTCTAGAAGAAAAATTAAACCAAAAATCTATCCCAAATAAAAATTATACCGAACTTACTGGATTTGATATTATTGATGATTTTATCTTAATGGACCAAACACCTATTGGAAAATCTAGTCGTTCTACACCTGCTACTTATATCAATATCTTTGATGAAATTCGTTCTCTATTTGCTGAAACTTCACAAGCAAAACAACAATTATTGGATGAAAGTCATTTTAGTTTTAATAGTAAAAAAGGTCAATGCACAAACTGTCAAGGATTAGGCAAAACAACAATTATTCTACAATATATGGCAGACCAGTGGGTAACTTGTAGCGAATGCCAAGGTAAGAGATACCAAAAAGAAGTACTGTCTGTACAATACAAAGGAAAAACAATTGCAGATATACTTGACATGGAAGTAACAGAAGCAAAAGCATTTTTTAGTGATTGCTCTGATATATATAGAAAACTCTCTCTATTAGATGAAGTGGGACTTGGCTATCTAAAACTGGGTCAAAATACATTAGGATTAAGTGGAGGAGAATCTCAAAGGTTAAAATTAGCAAAAGAATTGGGAACAAAAACTAAAAAAAGAATGTTATACATATTAGATGAACCTACTACTGGACTTCATTTTAGAGATATAGAGAATCTGCTAATTACTTTTAGAAAACTTGTAAATGAACAACATTCACTTTTAATTATTGAACACAATACAGAAGTTATACGTGCTTCTGATTGGGTTATAGATATAGGTCCAGATAGTGGAATAAATGGAGGAGAAATTGTCGCTTCTGGAACTCCTGATGAAATAAGAATAAATCCAAATAGTATTACTGGGAATTTTATATAAAGGCAAAAGTATTACAATAGTCATATAATAAAAGAATTAACTTTAATATATGACTGTGATAAAATATGACTAATCTATAAAATAGAGCCTAAAAATTATTATATTTTTATAATAAAGAAAGGAAAATCCTCATATTTGGAAAAATAGTACAAAAATAATTAATACAATGTTGGAATGCTTTATTGCACAAGATAGTAAAATAAAAAAGGGAGTTAGCATACCTACTCTTGTCTTTAAAACACTTCATGATAGATATTTTAAAACCCAATATTTTGATAGCTATTATAATTCATTAAAATGTAAAAAGAAGCTTGTTTAAATTAATAACGTTCATAATAGTTACTATCTAGATAGTGAGAAATTTTGTAAAAAAGCTTATGATTGGTTTGTAGAAAATCAATAATGTAATTTAAATATTGTATAGGTTTTTGATTATCTTTTCAGAGTTTCTTAAATATCCAAATAGCCTTACTTTATTGGCTATTTGGGTCTAAGATATAAAAAATAGATATCATTTACTTACCAACAATTTATAAATAAAAAAACATTCCCAATATACCACTTATTAGCATAATAACAATGGGATTAATTTTCCACTTACGTACTATAAGTAGCATAATGAAAAATATTATTAGTGCAATCCAATCTAATGTCTTAAATATAGAATTGAAATACACTGTACTTGTCCCAAACAATGCAAGGATTATAATTGTAGCCGCAGCTGAGATAATTAGACCTAATGAAGCTGATTTTAGACCATTTAATATCTCAAATATATAAGTAGAGTTATGGTTCTTTTGAAAAAAATTATATAAAAATAGAGATATGACTACACCACACAATACACAACCTAAGGTAGCTGCAACTGCTCCCCAAAAACCTCCAATTTGAAGCCCAACAAAAGTAGAAGTATTAACAGCTAGTGGTCCTGGTGTCATTTGCGAAATAGTTATAATATCTGTAAAAATTTTTTCACTTATCCATCCAGTTTGATTTACTACTTGCTCTTGAATTAAAGGTATAATTGCATAACCACCACCAATACTAAGCAAGCCTATTTTTAAAAATATAAAAAATAAGTTCCAAATTGTATTCATTTATCCTCCCTCTTTTTGCAGAATACTCGCACTACACAAAAAAAGCAACAAACAATTAATATAAGAGCTACATTTATGCCCATCACAAAGTTTGCAAAGAAAGCAATAGGTATCATAGCTGATAAAAATAAAGAACGTTCTTTTAGTATCATAGAACACATGTCAATAATCAAATCCACAATTAGTGCGGCAACACCAGCTTGCATTCCTTTTAATACTGCAGCAACAATAGCACTAGATATAAAAGTTGTGTAAAATGCTGATACTAATCCAAGAATAACAAGTGGAGGTATTATAGCAGATATACAACTAATGACAGCCCCCAAAGTACCAGCTACTCGATAACCTGCTAAAGCAGATAAATTGATTGCAATTGCTCCAGGAGTTGACTGAGCCACTGCTGCCATACTCACTAAATCGTCTTCTGTAAAAAATTTCTTTTGCTTTACAAAGTAACGTCTAATCATAGGTACAACTACATACCCTCCACCAAAAGTAAATGTGCTAATAAACAAGTTGATAATTAAAAGCCAAAAATATGTTTTTTTGCTTTGCTTCAAAATCTTCCTCCTTCTTTCTGCTTCATATTATTTAGTATACCGGTTGCTTTGCAATCTGTAAAATGATAGAATTTAATGGATTAAAAAACTCATTTCCATCTCTTAAAGTGAATGTCCATGTTGAAAGCGCTAATTCAGCTATGGATATTTTAAAAAGTGGAGAAGCTGATATATGTTTTTGGGAAAGTATAGAACCACAGGGGGCATTCAGATATTATATTATCTAGATAAAATTTATTGGCTACTACCTATGCAGTTCTCTTATGAACTTCTTACACTTTCATGCAAGCACAGACTATATCTTATCCTTTGGCATTATCCGTTAAGGTCTACCCACTTCCACTACCGATAACTTGTAGTGTACTTCCCTCAAGAGGAATAGTCGTTGAAGTTTCTCCTATTTAGAGCTTACCTGCTGATTGCTCATTTTAAAGTACTTAGGGGTTTAACCTTATACCATCTAACCAATTTTTTCTACTTTCGTAGCTTTCACACTTAGGTTTATTTCATCTTTATGTTTTAGTTTGGTTAGCTTTAGGGTTTTTTAGCAATTCAAGTAGTATTGGATAGGTTCTATCCTATCTCTACATATAAGTTTCCCTATATGCTGACTATTTTAGCCACTAACTCATGACTAAAGTTACGAGTGTATGTAGCTATTTTTTAATCGAAAAAATCTCCTGCATCTACTAAAGTTAGATTTTTATCTTTTTTTCTTTCTTCTTTTACATAAGAAATTAACTCATAAGGTATAACTCCATGTAAATCAGTATTTGCTAATACATTTATTTCTGCTGTTTGTTTTGAAACACATCCAAACATTAGTAATGTAAATAAAAAAGTAATTCCTATAATTATTTTATTTTTCATAATTCCTCCATCTTCTACAAATATTTGATTTAGTATCATTGACTACTAAATTCTCTTATATATTACTATATTAATATATAAAAGTCATCAAGATATTTCATAGACATAAAATTATCACAAAAATAAGAAAAAGACTAGAAAACTCAATCTCTAGTCTTTTTCTTATTCTATTTTACTTAGAATCATTTTTAATATTATCTATTCTTTACTTATAAGTATATTTTACATATCATCCAGTTACTATTCTGTACATTAATATTTATAAAAGCTTGTCTACTTTATCATTAAATTTATCTATAATAGTATAAGCAAATAACTTGCTTTGCTCTTTTTTATTATGAATCTTTGTTCTAATTTTAATATTTTTATATACTTATTACTCCCACTCAATAGTACCAGGTGGCTTAGAAGTTATATCATAAACTACTCTATTTACTCCATCAACTTCATTTATTATTCTATTAGAAATTCTTTCTAATACATCATAAGGCATCTTATACCAGTCAGAAGTCATTCCATCAGAAGAAGTAACTGCTCTTAAACCAACTAGATAAGCATATGTTCTTTCGTCACCCATAACTCCAACAGTCTTAACATCTGGTAATGTTGCAAAAGCTTGCCATATTTCTCTATATAGACCTGCTTTTCTAAGCTCGTCCATATAAACAGCATCAGCTTCTCTTAATATATCACATTTTTCTTTAGTTACATCACCTATAACTCTTATTCCTAGACCTGGTCCTGGGAAAGGATGTCTAAATATTAATCCTTCTTCTATACCAAGCTCTAATCCTATTTTTCTAACTTCATCTTTAAATAACTCTCTTAATGGTTCGACAATTTCTTGGAAGTCTACATCTTCTGGAATTCCACCAACATTATGATGAGATTTTATAGTAGCAGCATTTCCATGTCCACTTTCTATAACATCTGGATAGATTGTTCCTTGAACTAAGAAATCCATTTTTCCTAATTTATTTGATTCTTCTTCAAATACTCTTATAAATTCTTCACCTATTATTTTTCTCTTAGCCTCTGGTTCAGAAACTCCTTTTAATTTAGATAAGAATCTATCTTCTGCATTAACTCTTATTAAATTTATATCAAATTTCTCTCTAAATATTCTTTCTACATCATTTCCTTCATTTTTTCTAAGTAATCCATGGTCAACAAATATACAAGTTAAGTTGTCCCCAATTGCTTTATGAATAAGAACTGCGGCAACAGAAGAATCAACTCCTCCACTTAAAGCACATAGAGCTTTTTTATCGCCTATTTTTTCTTTCAATTCTTTTATTTTATCTTCTATGAATGAATCTGTAGTCCAGTCACCTTTTACTTTACAAATATTATATAAGAAGTTTGTAAGTATCTTGTCCCCTTCTAAACAGTGTTCTACTTCTGGATGGAATTGAACTCCATATAAGTTTCGTTCTACATTTTCCATAGCTGCTACTGGACAATCATTAGTATTTGCAACTATAGTAAATCCTTCTGGAACTTTTTCTATTAAATCTGTATGGCTCATCCATACACTATTTGTAGTTATACCTTCAAATAATGATGATTTTCCATAAGTTATAGCTGTTTTTCCATATTCTTTTTCTTGTTTATTACCTTTTCTTACAACTCCACCCAATACATGAGACATTATTTGAATACCATAGCATATTCCAAGTATTGGAACTCCTAGTTCAAATATTTCTTTTGAAATTGTTGGAGAATCTTCTAAATACGCACTATTTGGTCCACCTGTAAATATTATCCCTTTAGGATTTTTTTCTTTTATTCTTTCTATGCTTGCAGTACATGGAAGTATTTCACAATATACATTGTTTTCTCTAACTCTTCTAGCTATCAACTGATTATATTGTCCTCCAAAATCTATTACAAGTACTAATTCATGTTTCATAAATTCACATCTCTCCTTGTATAATATAGTTTTTATATATTTATTTTAACACAAGACAGTCTAAATTATATTAAATCTTTTTACACAAAAAACCTGTATAGTAACTTCCATAATTTCTAACAAAAGTGAAATTACTATACAGGCTTCCAAAATACCTCTATCTTATAGCCAACACATAGGGAGTATAACTCGGCCTACACATTTACTTAACTAGGTCTTTTGGTATAATAATTTCACTCATAGTCAAGATATTTACGGTATCTTGGTAGAGACTCTCAGACCATATTTCTGAGCATATACGAGTGAGTTTATATTTTATATATTTTTTTCTGTTTGCTTTTATTTAATAAGGCTGAATATTAATTTATCAAAATTTATTACTTATGTCAATAAGTTTTCACTAAATTCTTCTTTTATTCTAAAATTTATATCAGCAAACACTTTTTTTATAGGAATATCTTCATTTTTTGCTATAGTTTTACATTCATTATATTCTGGAGTAGCCTTAACTAGTTCATCTTTATAATACCCTAATTTCACTGTAACCACACCATATTTTGTATCCAATTTTACAAATTTTCTATCTAGAATCTCTCTATTATACACATTATATCGCACTCCAAAAGTGCTAGTTTCTAAAAGTAATATTTTAATAAATTTTTCTAAATCTGATTTATTACATAAAATTGATACTTTTGTTGCAGGTCTATTCTTCTTCATATAAATACTCTCTGTATAAATATCTAATGCTTTCTCATCTAATATTTTTTCATACAAATAAGAATAGATTTCTGAAGACATATCATCAATATTTGCACTAATTTCATAAATTAATTCTTCTTTTTTTTTTCACCTAATACAGTTCTTAGCATATTTGGTACTTCAAACTTCTTATGACCTATTCCATATCCAATTTGTTTTGGAGAAAATTCAAACTCATCCACAAACTCATCACACAAGACTTTTATGATTGCAGCTCCTGTTGGGGTTGTACATTCTCCTTTTACATTGTTTAATTTAATTGGTACACCTTTTAAAATTTCCATAGTTGCAGGTGCAGGTATAGGTATAATTCCATGTTCACATTTTACAAATCCTGAACCAACAGACACTGTACTAGCACAAACTTTATCTACACAAAGTAAATCAACTAATATACAAGCTCCTACTATATCTACAATTGAATCTATAGCCCCTACCTCATGAAAATGTATCTTATCTATTGTAGTTCCATGAACTTTTGCTTCTGCTTCCCCAACTACCATAAATATTTTTTTTGATTTAGATTTTACATTTTCATTTAGATTACTCTCATCTATAATTTCAAATATATCAACTAAGTTTCTGTGTGCATGTGTTTCTTTTGTAATTACTTCTACTTTTGTCCCTACTATTCCATTCTCATTCTTTGAGCTGATGTTTATGTTAAATTCATCACTCATTATTAGTTTATGAATTTCCTCCAAAAAAATTTCCTTAGGTACACCTAAATTTAATAAACTCGCAAGGGTCATATCCCCTGATATACCGCTTATTATATCAAAATAAAGTATTTTTTCACTCATATACGTCTCCTCAATTTTAATAGTAAAAATATAATAGAAATTAGATTTTATTATATAATTTATGTTTAATTTATATCAATGTATTTACAGCTTATTTATCATTGCTGCTAAATATCCTGCTCCAAATCCATTGTCAATATTTACAACAGATATTCCAGATGCACAACTATTTAGCATAGCTAACAATGCTGCTAACCCTCCAAAATTCGCCCCATATCCAACAGAAGTTGGAACAGCTATTACTGGAACGTCAACCAATCCACCAACTACACTTGCAAGAGCACCTTCCATTCCTGCAACAGCTACTATTACTCTGGCACTATCTATTTTATGTCTTTTATTTAAAAGCCTATGTATACCTGCCACTCCAACATCATATATTCTATCAACATCATTGCCTAAAAATTTAGCTGTATGATAGGCTTCATCTGCTACTGGTATATCAGAAGTTCCCCCTGTAACAATCACAATTTTACCTTTTCCTATATTCTCTACATCATGATTTTGAATCTTTAGAATTTTAGATAATTCTTCATACTCAGCATGACTATAGATTTCTTTAATTTTTAGAAATGTTTCTTTTCTACATCTTGTCCCCAATATGTTAGAACCTTTTTGATTCATTTTATCAACAATCCCTAAAATATGCTCATCACTCTTACCTTCACAATAAATAACCTCTGGGTATCCATTTCTTAATTCTCTATGATGGTCTATGTTTGCATATCCAAGGTCTTCATAGGGCAAATCTTTTAATTTCTCTAATGCAAAATCTATATCAATATTTTCATTTTTAACCTGTTCAAGCAACTTTCTTAAGTCCATATTATCGCATCCTTTTAAATTTAATTTATTCTCTACCAACAATTATACCTTAATTAATATGTATCTAACATCATAACCTAAAAAATAACAATACACCTCTAAAAATATTATTATAATCTAGATACTAATTATTTGAATATGTATATTGGATTTATAAATACGCAAAAAATTAGATATATATAAAAGAACTATTTCAACTTAGACATTAAAATCTAAGTCGAAATAGTTCTTTATATTAAAATTTATATTTTAAATTTTTTAAATTACATCATACCTGGCATTCCGCCACCCATTCCTGGCATTCCTGCATCTTCTTTCTCAGGAAGGTCAGCAACAGCAGCTTCAGTAGTTAAGAAAGTACCTGCTATTGATGCAGCATTTTGTAAAGCACTTCTACTAACTTTAGTTGGGTCAACTATACCAGCTTCTATCATATTTACATATTTTTCATTTAATGCGTCAAATCCAGTTTCTGCTTCAGCATTAACAACATTTTGTACAATTACAGCACCTTCAAGACCAGCATTTATAGCTATTTGTCTTAACGGCTCTTCTAATGCTTTTTTAACTATTTGAGCACCTAGTTTAACTTCTCCTTCTAAACTCTCAACTAGTGTTCCTATTGCTGGTATGACACTAACAAAAGCAGTTCCTCCACCAGCTACTATACCTTCTTCTACAGCCGCTCTAGTTGCATTAAGAGCATCTTCTATTCTTAATTTTCTTTCTTTTAACTCAACCTCTGTAGCAGCTCCAACTTTGATAACAGCTACTCCTCCAGCAAGTTTAGCTAATCTTTCCATTAATTTTTCTCTGTCAAAATCTGAAGTAGTTTGTTCTACTTGATGTTTAATTTGAGTCACTCTATCTTCTATAGCTTTTTTATCTCCAGAACCATCTACTATTGTAGTACTTTCTTTAGTTACTTTAACAGATGAAGCTCTACCTAACATAGATAAATCAGCTTCTTTTAAATCATAACCTAATTCTTCTGATATTACTTGAGCACCTGTAAGTATTGCTATATCTTGAAGCATTTCTTTTCTTCTATCTCCAAAACCTGGAGCTTTAACTGCTACTACATCAAATGTTCCTCTTAATTTATTAACTACTAATGTAGATAATGCTTCACCCTCTACATCTTCAGCTATTATTAATAACTTTTTACCTTGTTGAACTATTTGCTCAAGAATTGGTAACAATTCTTGTATGTTAGATATTTTTTTATCAGTGATTAGTATATATGGGTCATTTAAAACTGCTTCCATCTTATCTACATCTGTAACCATATATGCAGAAACAAACCCTCTATCAAATTGCATACCTTCAACAGCATCTAATTCAGTATTCATAGTTTGAGATTCTTCAACAGTTATAACTCCATCTTTACCTACTATTTCCATAGCTTCTGCTATTAATTTTCCAACTTCTTCATCACCAGCAGATATAGAAGCAACCTGAGATATAGCTTCTTGTGTTTCTACTATTCTTGATTGATTTTTTAATTCTTCTACTGCTAGTATTACTGCCTTTTGTATTCCTTTTCTTAATAGGATTGGGTTAGCCCCTGCTGTTACATTCTTTAAACCTTCTCTTATTATAGCTTGTGCTAAAACTGTAGCAGTTGTAGTACCATCTCCAGCTACATCGTTAGTTTTTGTCGCAACTTCTTTAACTAACTGAGCACCCATATTTTCAAATCTATCTTCTAACTCTATCTCTTTTGCTATAGTTACACCATCATTAGTTATAAGTGGAGAACCAAATTTTTTATCTAATATAACATTTCTTCCTTTAGGTCCTAATGTTACTTTTACTGTATCTGCTAATTTATTTACACCAGTTTCTAAAGCTCTTCTTGTTTCTTCTGAAAATTTAATTTCTTTAGCCATTTTAAACGCCTCCTAATAAATTCATTCTATATTTATTCAATAACAGCTAATACATCACTCTGTCTTAGTATTGTATACTCTTGTCCTTCTATCTTAACTTCTGTTCCAGAATATTTTTGGAATATAACCTTGTCTCCTACTGTCAATTCCATCTTTATTTCTTTCCCTTCAAATATTCCACCTGGTCCAACTTCTACAACTTCAGCTATTTGAGGTTGCTCTTTAGCTGCTCCTGGTAAAACTATTCCACTTGCAGTTTTTTCTTCTGCTTCTACTTTTTTGATTACTACTCTGTCAGCTAATGGTCTTATTTTCATTATTAACGCCTCCTAAAATATTAAGTATAGACTAGTTCGCCTATGTTTTTAGTTATTTTTAGATTAATACTACTTTTATATGTAGATTTATATATATACTTTTTATTTATTATCACTCTATCTAATAGAGTGCTAACAATTATTATAATATACCAATCACACATAATTTTCAATACCTTTTTTAATAATTTTTTATAATATTGGTGAAAATAGTCTTGCTACAGATTCTTTGATTTTTTGTATGATATTTCTATTCTTAAATACCTCCAAATTAAGTTCTTCACAGTGACTTAAATCTTCAAAGAAATCATCTGTCATTACTCTAATAACTTCTTCATCATAAATAAATGCATTTACTTCAAAGTTAAGCATAAAACTTCTTAAATCCATATTAGCTGTACCTGCAGAAGCAATTTTATCATCTATTATTACGACTTTAGAATGGATAAACCCTTTATTGTACAAATAAACTTTGCCACCTGCTCTTAATATTTCTTCAAAATATGAATAAGATGCTATGTTTACTATCTTATGGTCTGCAATTTTTGGAAATATTATCCTCACATCGACTCCACTAAGCGCAGCACTTTTTATAGCTTTTAATAAGCTTTCATCTGGAATAAAATATGGCGTTTCTATATAAACATTTTGTCTAGCTTGGCATATTGCAGAAAAATAAGCATAATGAATATCTTCCCAGTCACTATCTGGACCACTTGCAACAACCTGTATCATACTTTCACCAATATTCCCTACACTTGGAAAGTAATTTTTAGTTACCAAGACTTCTTTTGTTGTATAATACCAGTCAATCAAGAATGTCATTTGAAGCATGTATACAGAAATACCTTTAATCCTAATGTGAGTATCTCTCCAATATCCAAACTTATCATTTTTTCCTAAATATTCATCTCCTATATTTATTCCACCTGTATATCCAATTATTCCATCAATAACAACAATTTTTCTATGATTTCTATAGTTTAATTTTCCTCCTATTATAGGAAATTTTGTAGGTAAAAATGCTGCAATTTCTATACCTACTTCTCTCATTTCTCGGAAAAATTTTCTATTAAACCAAAATCTCCAACATCCTACATCATCATATAAAATTCTTATTTTAACGCCTTCTTTGGCTTTTTTTATAAGTTCTTCTTTTAACACCCTACCTATTTCACTATCTTTGATGATAAAGTACTCTAAATGTATATGGTCTTTAGCTTCTCTTATATCTTCTATAAGTCTTTTAAACTTTTCATTTCCATCTACAAATACATCCACCTTATTATTTTTAGTAAAGGGAAACATACCAGTCTTCAACAACATATTTATTACCCTTTTTCTATAACTACCATCCTCTTCGTCTCTTAAAAGCTTATTTTGCTTTATAGATTCCTTTTCTAGTTCAACTATTTCTGTTATCTTTTCTAATGTATCAAAGAGTTTCTTTTCTTTTATATTATTAGCTAGTTTTTGAGTCTTAAATAATTTTCGTTTTCTAATATTTCTACCTGAAATAGCATATATAATTAAACCTATACCCGGAAATATAATAAACATCAATAACCAAGACATGGTTTTTGCAGGGTCTCTATTTTCAAGCAATATAATCACAGAAATTATGGCTCCAGCTAGATATGATATAATTAAATAGAACAGAAATATTGTTCCTATTACTCCCATAATTTCTCCCCCTTAATTTATTTTCCTATACCGAGTTCTCTTGCATAGTAAAATAAGTACTGTTGAGCAAATCCAGACATTTCTTTAAATTTATCAATTCCATAAGTTCTCATTTTAGGTAAACTCATATCTTCATCTATATAGAATTCTTGCATAACTCTCTTAACCCAAACATCAACTGGAAAAGAATCATATTTTTGCATTCCAAATAATGCAATACAATCACATACTTTTGGTCCTACTCCATTAAATTTTAAAAGCTCTTTTCTACAATCATCTGTACTTAAATTTGTATATTCAGATACCTTATCATTATTTTCTATAACTGCCTGTGTAGTGCTTTTTATGTACTTATCTCTAAAACCTGTTTGACATGCTCTTATTTCCTCTTGCGAGGCCTTATTCAGCTCTTCTGGTGTTGGGAATGCATAGTATTCATTACCTTCATACTCACCTATATACTTACCAAATTTTCTTGATAAATTTTCTATTGCTCTTTGTATCATAGGAATTCTATTATTAGAGGAAATTATAAATGATATAAGCATTTCCCATCCATCTTGTCTTAATATTCTTATTCCCCATCCAAATTCAGTAGCCTTATTTAAATATTCATCCATATTTTTTAGCTTATTCTTTATTTCTGTATAATCAGTTCCTAAATCAAAGTAATTATACCAAATACTATTAAACTCCTTTAAATTTGTATTATTTAAATATATTTTATCATTCTCTTTTTTGACATTTAATATTCTCCCCTTTGCAACACCAGTGTATGAGCCATCTTCTTGTTTGTGCCATCTAAAACATTGACCACACTCAAATATATGTACTGGGTCAAAATCTGTTACTCCTTCTAGTATAACTCCATTATCATTTTCATAAACATTCATATACCAAATCTCCTTAATATTTATATTTTCATTTTATTTATTTACTTAAAAACTTAACTTTAATATGTGCATTTTACTTATTTTAACACAAAGATAAGTAATATTCAAAAGATTTAATATTTCCTTAGCTCTTTTATACAATATTTGTCCACTTTCTGTTATAAAAATAGTCTTTTGCTTAATAGACCTATTTATAAGCACAACTTTAAAATAATTTTC
>NZ_JAGWCV010000033.1:0-40829 GCF_020657735.1 Clostridioides sp. ZZV15-6383
AATCTACACCAAATTGTATATTATATGCTGGTTTAAGTTGTCCATTTTTCATATGGTCTTCTTTCATTCTCATAAAAGTTGCGTCATTATCCGTTTTAGAATAACTATTTCGTTCACCCATTATATGAAGGTCTTTAGTATATTTTTTCAATCTATCAATATAATTATTTAATTGCTCTATAGATTTTTGAACGATAGATTTTTTCTTTCCTTTTCCATGAACAAATATTATATTTGATTCTTTTGATATTTTTTTTAGTTTCTTTAAAAGTTTCTTTAAATGATAGATTTTGATTTTATCCTTATAAATTATTTTAATACCAAAATCAATCTCACATTTTAATATGAAGTCAGATATATTATTCATCATTTTAGCCATATTTTTATTTATAGCTTTTTTCCAAACAAAAGTATATCTATTAGCAGATGACTCTATTTTTGTACCATCAATAAATAGAGTGTCCTTTGAAATCTCCTTATTATCTCCAAGAAAGTTTGTAAACTGTGCAATCAAATTTTTGCTTATTGGTGAAAAATGAATACTACGAAATCTTGCAATTGTTGAATGGTCTGGGGCGGAGGCTCCGCCTAGCAGATACATAAAGTTAATATCTCTTTTGCATGCTTTCTCTATTTCTCTTGAAGAATAAATACAGTTCATGTTTGCATATATTATAATTTTCAAAAGTTGTCTAGGGGTTACTCTATTTCCTCTAATTCGAGAATAAGTCTTATATAGTTTTTCTAAGTTCATCTCCTCAATAATTTGACTTAATAACCTTACAGAATCATCTTTTGGAATCATATAATCAATATTTAGTGGTAATTTAAATTGATAATTATCACCATAAATAGTATAATCAAATTGTATAGTGTTTTGTTTTGACATACAATTATTATACAAGAATCCCAGGCTCTTTTGAACTTGGGATTTATTTTTTTTATACAAAATAGGGGCGTAGCACTATTTTCTAGTGTGACAGCCCCTTTTTATTAAATTACTTAAATATATTCTTATTTAAATATAAATGTTATAAATTTGTTTTACAATCACTTCCATATAACCTTACCATCAATATCCTTGACCTCTTGACATCCAGTCAAAATCATAGTCTCACACAACTCATTTCTAATCTTATCTATAAAAAACTCCACACCATCAATACCACCACCAAAAGAAGCAGTAACAAAAGGTCTTCCCATCAAAACAGCATCAGCACCCAAACCAAGCATCTTAACTACATCAACACCAGTCCTAACACCACCATCAACAAGTATTGTTATCCTTCCCTTTACAGCCTTAGCTATATCTGGTAGTACCTCACAAGTACCAGGAGTATAATCAAGCACTCTTCCACCATGATTTGAAACTATAATAGCACTAGCACCAGACTCTACAGCCATCAAAGCATCATCTACAGTCATAATTCCTTTTATAATAAAAGGTAATCTAGTAGACTCAACCAATTCTCTAATTTCATCAATTGTCTTAGGAGAAAAAGGATTTTCTTGAAGCTGATTATTAATCAATCCACAAGCGTCAAGGTCTACACCAACTGCAAAAGCACCTGCTTCTTCAGACAATCTAATCTTTTCTATTATCCTTGAATTCTTCCAAGGCTTTATAAATACAATTCCATTTCCATCATTATCTTTTAACACATCTAAATTATCCAATAAAAAAGTATCTACATTAGTATCTCCAACCATAGCATAAATTCCAGAATTGGAGCAACCTCTAACAACAGGCTCTATGTATTCTCTTTCAGAAACTTTACCACCCATATTCAATATAGTTCCTGAAACAGGTGCAGCGAATATAGGAGAACTCATTTTTCTACCAAATAATTCTATTGATGTATTTGGCTTTGAAACATTATGTATTACTCTCATATTTATCTTTATTTTTTCTAGACTCTTTCTATTTTCAATAAAAGATGAACCACTTCCTTTACCACCCATACCAGGAACATTTCCAGCACAAGCTAATCCATTACAAATTTTACAGACTTTACATGTTCCATTAAAGTTCTCTCTAGCTGATTTTAATAAGTCATTATAATTCATACAAAAACTCTCCTTTTTATAATATTAAAATTAAGCATTACTATATTGAAAATATCTTAATTGTAAATGTAGAGATGATATTATGATGAGTTAAACTAGATAATACATATTAGATATTTTTTATTGTTGTAGGTACTTAAATTATAGCATATAATATAGGTAAATTTTAGAAAAATAAATTTAACTTATTCAAGTATACATTTTGTGGAAATTTAAAAAGACTATATATAGATTTCTTTAAAAATCTATATATAGTCTTTAAGTTTGTGACAATCTTTTTTTACTAATGAATAAATAATACAGAATACAATATATAAAAAAATTTCTCAAAATGCTAAGACAATCCCCATTTACAGAGCAACATCATTATGCTGTGTAAATTTGAATCAACAATGTTTTCACCATATTTAACAATAAAATCTTCTAATTGTGTGTCAATAAATGAATAATATCCACTTTCACTATCTATGTATGCAGTCATTAAGTGTATACATTCATCACTCTTATCTTTATACATATATATCTCCCCCTATATACAATATATAAATTTAGATACTAAATCGTATCATATTAAATAGTTAAGTGTGTCACATCTATGCAGTTCTATATTTATATACTTATAATAATAGTTAAAGTGAGTTTTGACAATGGATTTTGGAAAACTGGATGCTCAAAACGTAAACTTGGATTTTAAAAGAATTAATTAAGGTAGATATATAGCGACATATGGTACATATGACTTAATTAATTGTAAAGATTTTAAACAATTACTTTTATTAAGTTTGTTTAAGTGGTAGAATAACTTGGAGATTAATAATTGTAAGGAGGATATAATATGAGTTTATACAAATTTATATATGATGATAAAGAATATTTATTAAAAGAGGAAAATTGTAGTGCTTTAATAAATGATGAAGAAAATCCAGTTCAAGGAGTAAGTATTTCAAAAATAATTGATATACTTAATGAAGCAGAAGAAGTTGATTTTGATATAGAATATTATCAAGAAGCATGTCCATTATGTTTAGAAGGAGTAAAAGAAAAGAAAAAATTCTTTCCTTTTCTAGAATATCATTTTTATATTTTCAGTAAAGATGGAGAATATGTAATAAGTAATATATCTATTGATTACAAAGGATTATCTTTTAATAAATTATCAAGGTCAAATAAAGTTGATAATAGTTATATTGTAAGTTTGATAATTTGTGAAAATTGTCAGGATTATATAGTTCAGATAGAAAATTGTATAGTTTAGTGTAATATATGTCTTAATTTAAGAGAAATTTCTAAATTGAGACATCAACTTTTTTCAAAAATAGTATGGAAAAGTACTAAATTTATGAGATAATGTAAGTCGGAGGTGAGTTACAATATATAGTAAATATTTGGAAGAGATAGATGATACAATTTTAGATTCAATGTTTAAGCTAACCTTGAATGAAAGATTATTGAATAATAATGATTTTATTCAAAATGAAATTGATATAGTAAAGAATTCAATCGATTGCTATAAAACTGAACAAAATAGTTTGATGTTATTAAAATCAAATTTTTTGCTAGCTTTATTATACGGTATTCAAGGTCTTAGTGAAAAAATGAAAGAGTATATTTTGATTTCCTATAAATATATTGAGCAATACTTACCTAAAGATTATAAATTTTTAGCACGATTCTATTCACAAGTAGCTATTTTAAGTTTAAAAAATGAAGATGTAAATAGGGCAAAATTGTATATAGATAAATTTAACCTTCTTTGTGATGAAAATAATTGTCCAGTTGAAGAAATTATTTTTAAATCACAACTTATTTACATTAAGGCAAGTAAGTGCATAGAATCTTCTATAATAATTAAAGAAATAGAAGGTTTGTATATAAAGGTAAAAAAAATTAACGATTTTAATTGTAAAAAAAAATATTTTTTTATTATTGGTAAAATATATTTTTTGTTTTTAGATGATGCTCTAATTGCTAAAGTAAATTTTTTAAAAGCAAGAAAATATGCAGATTTACTAAAGGACATGGAAATGTCTTCATTATGTAATATAAAGATAGGTGAATGTGAATGTTCATTTGAAAATTATGAATGTTCGATAGAATATTTTAATGAAGCAATAAGCAATAAAAAATATAGAAATGTAAATATAATTCAAAAATATAGAGCGTCAAATAATATAACCAAAATATTAATAAAGACTAAAAATTATTCTATAGCAATAAATAATTTAGCAAAATCTGAAGTATATTTGGAAAAAATTAAGAATCAAAGTTTAAAAGAAGTAGAAAAGTTTGATTTATTTATAAATTTATCCATGTATTACGCAAAAAGTAATGAGAAATCGTTTGAACAGTCAATTTGCTATTTAGATAGGGCTAAAAATATCTTAAGTATGATAAAAAATATAGAAGAATATACAATGTATGCTTTGGAAGTAATTTATCATCAGGCAAAAATATATTATGTCTTTGGAGATTATGAGAATGCCTTAAGTACAAATAAAAAACTCCTTGAAAAATCTAAAAATGCTACAAACTATAATTATGTGAAGTTAGCATACAAGAATATATATTTGTGTTTTGAAAAGATTCAAAATTATGAGATGAGTATGAAATATTTTAAAATGTATTATGAATTAAAAATGATGTATGTAAAAGCTAGAAATAGAAATTATATAGATTCTTTAAATTATAGACATGAATATATAGAAAAAGAAATAAATAACATGAGAAAAGTACAGATTGATTTAGATAAGAAAAAGTATATTGATCATTTAACAAGTGTATATAATAGAGCTTTTTTGAAGGAGTTTTTAGAAAAACAAGAAGTCAGTGAATACAGTACTGTATTTATGATAGATATAGATTATTTTAAAGAATATAATGATACTTATGGACATTATAGTGGAGATATTGCTCTTAAAAATATAGCTATAATAATAAAAAAATATCTAAAAAAAGACATGCTTATGGTAAGGTATGGTGGAGAAGAATTTTTGATATTATCTATATGTAAAGATTATAAAAAAAGTAAAATATTTGGAAGAAAGTTATGTAGGATTGTAAAAAAACTTTCAAAAAATAATTTGACAGTTAGTATTGGTATTGATACATGTAAAAATAGTAGTATAGATATAAGAGAAATAATTGGAAATGCTGATAAAGCCTTATATAAAGCAAAACAAAGTGGGCGAAATAGATGTTTGCATTATCATGATTTTAAGAATTTTTAACTGTTGAAATAGGATTGGTGATTTACTTGAAAAGGAGTTTAATAGAAGATTTAAAGAGAAATATAAACAAGATAGAATATGATATGTTGACTAAATTTTATCTAAATTTGACAGATTTAAACTACATCTTGGATTATCACGAAGACCTTTTAAGTACAAAACTAGAAAATAAGAGTAGAGTCTATGTTTTGTATCTAATCAGTCTTATAAACTATATAAAAAAAGATAGAGAAGCATCATACAATTATTTGACAGAGTCATTAGAATATATTAAAAAATTATCATTGAAAGATGATGCAGATATAATATCTAAGATTTATATTTATCTTACTCTATCATCTATTTCTATAAGAAAATATGATAAGGCAAATAACTTTTATTTATCAGCAAAAAAAATTATAAGACAAAATAACCTGAATGAGTTGTTGGTCTTGTTTAATATGAATTTGTGTGTAGAAATAAGTGCATTATATCAGAATAAAACTGATATAATAGCTTTAGTGGAAGAAGTATCTTTTTTTAAAAATTTAAAAAATAAACCCCTTGTAAGTAGAGCAAACTATATATTTGGAAGAGTTTATCTATATTTATTTAATAACTTTATAAAGAGTATGGAGTACCTGATTGAATGTTTAAGGCTAGCTCAAGAAAATAACTTATACTCTATAGAAGCTTTTTGTAAATGTATAATAAGCTTGTGTTATTTAGAAAGTGGAAATAATGTAGAAGCTATAAAATATATAAATAATGTATTAGATGTTGCACATAATAATAACTCAATATCACTAACTGAAAGAGTGGCTATAAAAATAGACCTTATCTGGGCATATTTAAAAGAAGATATGAATAAAGAAGCAGAAGCTGTTCTAATAAAGACTATAAAATTGATGAAAGTTGTTGAAGGTGTGTATAAGGATTACTTGTATTCATTTATATTTTTATATTCAGCAGAAATTGAGTTAAAGAAAGATAATTGTAATTTTGAAAGAGTAAACGCATATTTAATTTTATCAAAAAATATATATAAAAGCTTTGGAGATGTTTTTATATATAATTCCAAACTAGATTATATATATAAGTTGTATGGAGATTTATATATAAAATTTGGTAATATAGATGAAGGTATAAGCTATTACCTAAAGGGTCTAAATTTAGTTAAAAAGAGTTCATTAAATCCTAAAAAAATGTCTATATTTTATGGGTTGATAGCAAATGGATATGAGTTAAAAAAAGAGTTTAAACTTGCAATAGAATATTATAAAAGTATGGATTGGTATTCTGATAAATGGGAAAAAAATAATTCCTATAAAACGTCTCAAGGAATTCACAAACAATATGAACTTAGACAAAAGCAAGAAAGTTTAAGAGTACTTGTGGATGATAATAAGAAACTAGAAAATGACATTTTAAAAGATGGGCTCACTCAACTGTATAATAGAAGGTATTTGGAACAACAGTTGGATTTATTTAATGGGACTAGAGATAAAAATATGGTCGCAATACTGGTCGATATAGATTATTTTAAAAGTTATAATGATAACTATGGTCATATAGCAGGAGATAAAGTTATAATTAAGGTAACTGATATTATAAGGAATGTATTTATAGATATTACTGAACACATAATCAGATATGGAGGAGAAGAAATTTTAATACTAGTAGATTCTATAGAATCAATAAATGCTGAAGAGATTGATAAAATAGAATTATACATTAAAAGAGTTTTTAAACTTCTTGAATTTGAGAGTATAGAACATATATATTCTAAAATAAAAAACTATATAACTATAAGTGCTGGAGTAAGTATAAAAAGATGTCGTAGTAGAAAAGATATTGAACTATTAATTGAAGATGCAGATAAAAAACTATATAAATCAAAAAAAGCAGGTAGAAATCAATACATTATAATTTAAAATTGAGGTGATTTTGTTGCGAAAAAAAATAGGAATTATAGCCTCTGATATTGAATTAAAAGAAAGAATAGAAGAATTATATAGAGAAGACGTAGAAAATGGAACTATAATAATCGACATACTTAATCTAGACTTAATGGAAAATCAAGGACGTATACTTGTTGAAAAAGGTGCTCAAGCTATAATTGGTAGAGGAGGAGGTTATAGTTTAGTAATAGATACAGTAAATGTACCTGTTATACCTATGAATATGAAGTCAACTGACCTTTTAAGAGCGATAGAAATAGCAAAAAGGTATTCCAAAAAAGTAGTATTAATTTTGGGAGATAATGAAGTTTCCTTTGATTATGTTGGCTGGAGAAATGTTATAAGTACTGAAATAACTGAAGAATGGTTTGAATCTAAATATGAGATAAGAAGTAAAGTTGTAAAATATATAGACCAAAAAGATGAAGTCGTAATAGTAGGTGGAGGTCTAGCATGTTCTTTTGCAAGACAATATGGAATTGATAGTGTATTTGCAACTGCTAGTGATGAATCTATAAGAGAAGCTGTCGAGTATTGCAAAAAATTATTAGATACATTAGGTGAAGAAAAATTTAATAATGAAGTGTTACGGAATATACTTGATGGTATAAAAGATGGAGTAATTGCAATAGATAGTAATGGTAGTATAATTTTATACAATGAAAGTGCAAAAAACATGCTTAAAGTAGAGAGAAAATGTGCACTCAATAAATATATACTAGATGTATTCCCAAAAATGGAGTGGATGTTAGACTGTTTACATGAAAAAGATGATGTAGAAGATAGAAAGATAAGAAATATAAACAACTTAATTGTTAATACTAGAACGACATTGATAAAAGTTGACAATAGTACTTATGGAGTTTTAGGAATAATACAAGATATAACTAAACTACAAAACCTAGAAAGAAAAATAAGATTTGATTTGAATAAAAAAGGTCTTTATGCTAGATATACTTTTGATGATTTTTTATTTAAAGATAAATTAACTAAAGAATTTATTGAAGAAGCTAAAAAAATTGGAAAAAGTGATTACACAACTTTACTCTATGGAGAAAGTGGGTCTGGTAAAGAAATTATAGCCCACAGTATACATAATATAAGTAAAAGAAAAGACAGACCTTTTGTTGCTATAAACTGTGCTACTATAGCAGAAAATTTACTTGAAAGTGAACTTTTTGGATATGAAGAAGGTGCATTTACTGGAGCTAGAAAAGGTGGAAAAAGAGGATTGTTTGAACTTGCTCATGGAGGGACTCTCTTTCTAGATGAGATAAATAGTCTATCCTTTAATATTCAAACCAAACTACTAAGAGTAATAGAGGAACGTCAAATAATGAGAATAGGTTCTGATTATATAATACCTCTAGATATAAGAATCATAGCAGCAACGAACGAATCTTTAACAGAAAAAATAGTTATGGGTACATTTAGGGCAGACTTATTTTATAGATTGAGTAGTTTAGAGATAAATATACCTCCTTTAAGAGATAGAAGAGAAGATATAATACCATTATTTAATAATTTTGTAAATGAAGTGTTAAAAGATGATGGTCTTAATGGAATAAACAGCATAGATGAAAATTTTGTTTTGCCCAAAGATGAAATGGATAATCTATATAATTATAGTTGGCCTGGGAATGTAAGAGAGCTAAAGACAATAGCTCAAAAATATGTTGTGACAGGTAAAATTAAATTAAGACAAAATCAAGATTTTAGAACTAAAAAAATGTCACCTGATTCTGAAATAGATAAATTTAATTCTGAAACGACAGCAAGTGCAGAAGTTCAAGATGAGGCTATAGATATAAGTAAAATACATGATGGTAAGGTAAGTATTGATATAAAAGAAGTAAATAAGTATGTTGAAGAAAAAATAATAAATATGCTTTTTGCTCAGGGGCTTTCTAAAAATGAAGTTGCACAAGTTCTTGGAATAAGCAGGACATCTTTATGGAAAAAATATAACAAAAATATTTAAATACAACTACATATATTCTTTTAAAAATAATGTTAATTTTTTGAAACAAGTGTTAATAAAAATTAACATTATTTTTTTGTTAATTTTTATTTTTTTAGACAAGCATATATATTCATAAGAGAAACAACTAAAATACTTAATTTAATAATGAAAAAAATCAGAATTCTAAACAAAACCAGTTTTACATAAAATAAAATTTATTGGCATGCTAATTGCTTAATATATAATGTGAGAGTAAATACAATTTTAGGGGTGATGGTATGAGTCAAAGTATGGTTGGTAAGCATGCAATGTGGCCAAAAGAAAATGATGTTATATTTAGCTTATCTGGTAGAGCTCAAGCAGCAGAAAAAGCTTTGGGCATGGATAATGTAATAAATGCAACAATAGGTGCTCTAATGGATGATTCAGGAAAATTAATAACAATGAAAACTGTATATGAAGAATATAAGGCATTAGACAACTGTGAGATAGGTGCATATGCGGCTCTTGAAGGTCAGCCAGATTACTTAGAAGCAGTTAAAAAAGTATTTTTCAGAGATTACTTACCAGAAGTACATATAAGAGTATTAGCTTCACCAGGAGGAAGTGGTGCAATAAAATTAGCTGTATGGAACTATACTAATGAAGGTGATGAGGTTTTAACATCTGATTGGTTCTGGAGTCCATATGTAAGTATAGCTGAAGAAGCTAATAGAAAAGTAGTTAATTACCAATTGTTTGATGAAAATAGAAGGTTTAATTTTGAATCATTTAAAGAAAATTTTATAAATATAGCAGAAAAACAAGATAGAGTTTTTACAATTATAAACACACCAGCTCACAATCCAACTGGATATAGTGTTGCAGATGATGAATGGGATAAAATATTAGGCTTATCAAAAGAAGTTGCAAAAGATAAAGATAAAAAGATAATATTTTTCGTAGATTCAGCATATATTGACTTTGCAGGTGATGATGATGTATGTAGAAAGTTTTTTAAGAAATTTTCTAATTTACCTGAAAACGTTCTCGTATTAGTTGGATTCAGTATGTCAAAAGGATTTACAGCTTATGGTATGAGAATGGGTGCTATAATTTGTATCTCTTCAAGTGAGGATGTAGCTGAAGAGTTCCATTATTCATGTGTTCATTCATGTAGAGCAAACTGGTCAAATTGTAATAGAAGTGCTATGGCAGTATTATCTAACATTGTAAATGACCCTAAAAAATTCAAAGAATATGAGGATGAAAAAGAAATATACAAAAACATGCTTACTAGAAGAGCAGATGTATTTGTAAAAGAAGCTGAAAGAGTAGGATTAGAAATTCTTCCATATATAGCAGGTTTCTTTGTAAGTATACCATGTGATAATCCAAGAGAAGTATGTGAAGAATTAACTAAACATAATCTATTTACAGTTCCACTAAAAATGGGCTTAAGATTTGCAGTTTGTGCAGTTTCAGAAGAAAAATGTAAGAAAGCTCCAAGTATTATAAAAGAAGCACTTGAAAGTTTAGAAGTAAAAATAAATAATTAATTTCATTGAACAAATTGGGTGGACTATGAATTTAATAATTGTAGATGGAGGGAATTTTATATGAAACAATTGATGACAGGTAATGAAGCAATTGCACGTGGAGCCTATGAGGCTGGTGTTAAATATGCATCTGCATATCCAGGGACTCCAAGTACAGAAATATTAGAAAATATAGCAACATATAAAGATGCAATAGTTGCAGAATGGGCTCCAAACGAAAAGGTAGCACTTGAGGCTGCTATAGGGGGTTCAATTGCAGGAGCAAGAACAATGGCTTCTATGAAACATGTTGGTGTGAATGTTGCAGCTGATCCAATATTTACTTATGCATATACAGGAGTAAATGGTGGTATGGTACTTATTACAGCAGATGAACCGGGAATGCATTCATCTCAAAATGAGCAAGACAATAGGATGTATGCAAAATTTGCAAAGATACCTTTATTTGAACCATCAACTAGTCAAGAAGCTAAAGATATGATAAAAGAAGCTTTTGAAGTTAGTGAAAAATATGATACACCAGTTTTATATAGAGTTACAACAAGACTCTGTCATTCAAAAGGATTAGTAGAATGCTATGATAGAGAAGAAATTGAAATTAAAGAGTATATTAAAAATGCTAAGAAGATGGTAACTGTTCCAGCAAATGCTCAAATAAGAAGAGGCGTTGTTGAAGAAAGAATGGAAATTCTTAAAAAATTCTCAAATGAAACTGATTTAAACTACTATGAGATAAATGATACAAAAATAGGTGTTATAGCTTCAGGTATGTGTTGTAATTTTGCTAAAGAAGTCTTTGGAAAAAATGCATCATATATGAAATTAGGATTTACAAATCCATTACCTTATGAAAAAATAAAAGAATTTGCAGATAAAGTTGATAAAATATATGTTATAGAAGAGAATGACCCATTTATAGAAGAACAAATAAAAGCGTATGGAATAGATTGTATTGGAAAAGATGTAATACCTCCATATGGAGAAATGACACCAGATGTTTTAAGAAAAGCTATATTTGGAAAAACAAATGATACTATAGAATACAAAGCTGAATTAGTAACGCCAAGACCACCAAGTTTCTGTGCAGGATGTCCACATAGAGGATTCTTTTATGAACTTGGAAAAAGAAAAAATTTAATAGTTGGTGGAGATATAGGATGTTATACTCTTGGATTTGCTCCTCCATATAATGGAATAGATTATGTTGTTTGTATGGGTTCTGCTTTTGGAACTGCACATGGAGCTCAAAAAGTTCTTAATATGAAGGATGGTAATGAAAAAAGATTAGTAGGTGTACTTGGAGATTCAACATTCTTCCATACAGGAATAAATGGACTTTTAGATGTAGTTTACAATAGAGGTAATTCTATATCAATTATATTAGACAATAGAATAACTGGAATGACAGGTCACCAAGAAAATCCAGGTTCAGGATATACTTTACAAGGTGCTAAAACTAAAGAAGTTGATATAGAAGGATTAGTTAAAGCTTGTGGAGTTGAACATGTAAGAGTTATAGACCCTAACAATCTAAAAGAAGTAAATGAAGCATTAGATTGGGCTTTAGCTATAGAAGATGAACCATCAGTAATAATAACAAGATGGCCATGTGTGCTTAAGAAATTCTCTAAAGAAGATATAGAAGAATTCAATAATCCATTTAAGACTAAGTGTAAAGTTAACCATGATAAATGTATAGGATGTAAATTATGTTTGAAAACTGGATGTCCAGCCCTATCATTTGATAAAGAAAATAAATTATCAAATATAGATAGAAATCAGTGTGTAGGATGTGGAGTATGTTCACAAGTTTGTCCAAAACAAGCAATAGTTAAGGAGGAAAAATAATATGACTAAGAGTATACTTTTGGTAGGTGTAGGAGGTCAAGGAACTATACTTGCTAGTAAATTATTAACTATGGGATTGATGGAAGCTGGATATGATGTAAAAATGAGTGAAATACATGGAATGAGTCAAAGAGGCGGTTCAGTTTCTTCACAAGTTAGATATGGAGACTGTGTCCATTCTCCGGTTATAGAAATTGGTGGAGCAGATATATTAGTATCTTTTGAAAAGATGGAAGCTTTAAGATGGTTCAATTATTTAAGACCAGAAGGAAAAGCTTTAGTAAATAATCATAGAATAGACTCTATGACTGTTTTAATCGGAGGAGCTGAATATCTAGAGAGTGATATAGATGCAGAGTTGAATAGATTAAATGCAAAAGTTATAAATGCTGCTGATAAAGCTGAAGAATTAGGAAATTCAAAAATAATGAATGTTATTTTATTAGGATGTCTAGTTAAATCTATGCAACTAGAGTCTATTGATTGGGAAAAAATTATAAGTGAAAATGTTAAACCAAAATTTGTTGAATTAAATATAAAAGCTTTCCATGAAGGTATGGAAATGGTTAGCAAATAGTTTATAATAGATATAAATAGACTATAGAAATTAAGGTGAAAGGAAGAAAATTATGACTTACAGAATATTAGCCATAAATCCAGGTTCTACTTCTACAAAAATAGCAGTATATGATGGAGAAGAACAAATTCTTGTGAAGACAATAGACCATCCAGCTGAAGAGATTGCAAAATATAATACAATACAAGACCAATTTGAAATGCGTAAAGAAGCAGTTTTGAATATTCTTAAAGAAAATAGTATAGATTTAAAATCTCTTAGTGCAATAGTAGGAAGAGGTGGAGTTTTACCACCAGTAAAATCAGGAGCATATTTAGTAAATGAAGAAATGATTGATGTACTTAGACATAGACCCGTGCTTGAACATGCCTCAAATTTAGGAGCTGTTGTTGCACATGCAATATCAGAACCTCTTGGAATAAACTCATATATTTATGATTCTGTTGCAGTAGATGAGCTAATAGATGTAGCAAGAATATCTGGTCTTTGTGGGATGGATAGAGCAAGTGCAGGGCACGCATTGAATACTAGAGCCATGGCTTTGAAATATGCTAAAGATAATGGAAAAGATTATAAGAGCTTAAACTTAATAGTAGCTCATATTGGTGGAGGAGTAAGTATTTATCTTCATGAAAAAGGAAGAATGGTTGATATGCTATCTGATGATGAAGGACCATTTTCTCCAGAAAGGTCAGGAAGAGTACCTGCCACAAAATTAGTGGCTGTTTGTTATTCAGGTCAATATTCAGAAAGAGAAATGACTAAAAAGATAAGAGGTAAAGGTGGTATAGTTTCATACTTAAATACTGTAGATGCTAGAGAAGTTGAAAAAATGATAGCAGAAGGAAATCAAGAAGCAAAAATTATTTATGAAGCAATGGCTTATCAATTGGCAAAAGGTATTGGAGAGTTGGCAACTGTAGTAGATGGAAAAGTAGATGCTATAATTATAACAGGTGGAATTGCATATTCTGAAATGTTTACTTCAATGGTCAAAAAGAAAGTTGAATTTATAGCACCTGTAGAAATTATGGCAGGAGAAAATGAGTTGGAATCACTTGCTTTTGGAACTCTAAGAGTACTAAATGGAGAAGAAGAAGCTAGAGTTTATAGTGAAAATTAATAAGAAAAACTAAAAATGTTTATATACTAAAAAAGTGGTATATCCGTTTTTTATACACGAAAGCTTAGAGTATAGGTGAAAATGTATAAAATGTGGATTACCACTTTTTTATAATTAAAATTTTATCTTAAGCTAATGAAGAATTCTGTAAAATTTCGTATTTATATATATATTTTATTGGTATTTATTGTTATTATTATTATAAGGAGTGATTTTTGATGGGAAAAATAAATTTAAAAAGTATGATAAGATTATTTTCAGGTTTCTTTATATTTGCAATTTCTTCTGTGCTTATGGTTAATGCACATGTAGGTCTTATGCCTTGGGATGTACTTCATCAAGGTTTATCTATAAAGCTAGGTATAACTATAGGTCAGGCTTCTATAATGGCAGGAGTTATAATCGTTATATTGGATGCAGTTTTTGGTGAGAATATAGGATGGGGTACTTTACTTAACATGACATTTATAGGAATTTTTATTGATTTAGTAATGTTTTCTGGAGTGATACCTCATGCAAGTAACACTTATGTAGGTGTATTTATGGTTGTTATAGGAATTATTTTGGCAGCAATAGCAAGTTTTCTATATTTAGGTGTTTGTCTTGGAAGTGGACCGAGAGATGGGCTTATGATTGCTCTTCAGAAAAAAACTAATAAATCTGTACGTCTTGTTAGAACGATTCTTGAAATACTAGCACTAGTTGTTGGTTGGTTGTTGGGAGGTTCTGTAGGTATTGGTACACTTGTAAGTGCATTGGGGTTAGGATATGTATTGCAAATAGTATTTAGGATATTTAAATTTGATACAAAATCGCTGAAACATAGATTTATTATAGATGATATAAAAGAATGGAAGGAAAAGAAAAGTGATGAGCATAAATGTAAATCAAGTATTGTAATAAAAAATGAGCAAAATTAATTAGTATAAAATATATTTGTAGTTTAGTTAATTTATAGTAAAGGCAAGGAGATTTTAGAATGGAGTTATGGGATTTATATAATGCTGATGGAATTAAAACAGGAAATGTTATAGAGAGAGGTAATTCTATTAAAAAAGGTTATTACCATTTAGCAGTTGAAGTATGGATTTTAAATAACGACTCTCAAATTTTAATTCAGAAAAGGTCTAAAAATAAAAAGACACTACCTAACATGTGGGGAATGACAACAGGATGTATTGTTTCTGGCGAAAATAGTTTAGAAGGTGCAATTCGTGAAGCAAAGGAAGAGATAGGGATAGATATATCTAAAGATGAAATGAAGATTTTTAGGAGTATGATTCATGGTGATACTTTTTGGGATGTATATTTAGTTAAAAAGGAGTATGATATATCAAAAGCTATTTTACAGGAAGAAGAGGTAAGTGACATAAAATGGGTAAGTACAGATGAAATAAGACAATTGCTAAAAGATGGTTTGTTTTTTGAGTATCCAGAAATATACGAATTACTATCTGATATAGATAATAATAAATTAAACATATGATGTGGAGCAGATTTCAGTATAAGTATGAGTATTTAAAATTTATCTTCTCTAAATTTTAATATTGTTTTATGAAAAATTAATAAGTATTTTTATTATTTTACTTGTAGGAGAGTACTATTTAGGGGTATGGGGATTATTAATTGGAGTTCCAATATTTATGTTCCTTATGGATATTTTGGGTGTTAAATTTACTTCTAGGTAATATATCAAAATAATAATTTATTTGTATATATGGATTATGATTCGCTTTAAAAAAGAACCTATAATTAGGCATCATTAATAAAGACGTCTATTTGATAGGTTCCATTTTGATTTTTATAACACTATAAATTTAAATAAAAAGAAATTTATTTCATTTCAAAAGTTTCACAACTTGCATTTCTTTCATTTATATGAACTTTTTCAGCTTTACAAAGTTCATTTTTATTATATTTACATTTTACAGCTTCACAATGAATGTTATCTGTGTCAACTTGGTTAGTTTCATTAGAACGACTAGTTATTCCAGACGTATATTTGTCTTCAAAAGAAGCACAGTAAGTATTTTCTGTAGTAGTTGCTTGCATTCCGTCTACTTTTATGCTACCAGCATAGCAGTATCCACTAGTATTATAAGCACAATTAGTAGCAGCACAATTTAAATTATTATTTTTCATAAATAACCTCCTAAGTTTTATTTAAACTTATTATGTGAAGTTATTTAAATTTTATACACTTATTTACAATTACATTTATTACATTTAACAACTACATCTTCGGAAGTTTCCCTTCCTAAATTTTTATTAACATGATACACATCAACATTTTCAGTTGAGCCACATATAGAACACTTAAAATTGTTTTCTAGTAAAGTTCTTTCTTTAAATAACTTCCAGTACATAGAATTGATGTAATCATTATAATTTACCTTGAGGCATGTCTCAAGAAAGTTTATGTATAAATTGTCTAAATCTCCTGTATTTAACTCTGTATATTCTGGTTCAAAATATTCACAACATCCTCTAAAGTCAGGTTTTGTATCTGAAATAACACATCTAATATCATATCTATAGTCTAGGCTAGGCCCCTTAAATGAAAGATGTGTGCAAAAAGAGCAAGATGTTTCTGGTAGATTTTTTTCTAGTTCATGTAATTTATTATTCATAAGTATTCCTCCAAAAAATTTATTTTAAGTATATAAATGTATAGATTATTTTAAAACTTTTATTTATTTATATTAGAAATATAGGATAAATATTCCAACAAGGAGTAAATACTTAAATATTTATTGCTGTATTAAATAAAAAAGAGGCAATCTCTAACTTGAGATGCCTATTTTTTATCATTTTTTATTAAAATTTAGTCTAAATGTTATTTTACCTAACTTTAGTCAGCTAGTTTGGTATCTGCTTTGCTTTTTAACTTTCTACCAGAGCGTACAGTTAAAACAGCATACAATACAGTAAATATAGCAGCTAAAACATATGATATATTTATATTTAAATTAAATCCAATTTGAGCATTAAATATATAACTGAATATAACAAAAGAATAAAACATGCCTGGAATTAAGCTTATAATATAATTCTTTCCTTTTATTATAAGGTAAACTGTAATCATTGCAAATGCGAATATAGCAATAGTTTGATTACTCCATGAGAAGTATCTCCACAATATATTAAATCCAGAAGCGCTAAGCTTTGCAAATATGAGGATGGCTATGACAGGAATAAATATACAGATTGATAATATAACGCGATGTTTCTTTTCCTTTTGGTCATAATGAAAGTAATCTGCAAGCATCAATCTTAGAGATCTTAAAGCTGTATCTCCAGAAGTTATTGGTAAAACAATAACGCCTATTATAGCTATGATACCCCCAATAGAGCCAAGTAAATCTCTTGCAACTAAACCTATTACATCAGGAGAACCTATTAATTCTTTAGGTATTCCTTTATTGTAAATACCCATAGCAGCTGCAGCCCAAATCATTGCAATTAAACCTTCTAAAATCATCATGTTATAAAAAGTAGTCTTTCCTTCTTTTTCATTTGAAACGGATCTTGCTATAAGAGTAGCTTGAGTTGAGTGGAATCCAGAAACTATACCACAAGCAACTGTAACGAAGAATGTAGGTATAAGAGGAATTCCCTCAGGATGAATACCCTTCCAATTTGCAATGCTTAGATTAGCTAAATCATAACCTTGTGTAAATATACCAATTCCAACACCAGCAGCAGACAAAAGCAGAATGGCTCCAAATATTGGATATATCTTTCCTATAATTTTATCAATTGGAAATAGTGTTGCACATAGGTAATACAGAAAGATAATTCCGTAAACTATCCAGACAACTGGATTATTTATAGTTGATTTCATATTTAATATTTGAGTAACAACTAAATCCCCAGGTGTGTAAATAAAAACTGCACCAACTAAAAGCATTAAAAGACAAAGGAATATATTATAGACTTGAAATACTTTATTACCTAAAAATCTACTGATAAGGGAAGGCATTTGTGCTCCTTTTTCTCTTATACAAATCATTCCACTCATATAGTCATGTAAAGCTCCCCCAAATACACAACCAATTGGGATTAGTATAAATGCTATTGGACCAAATAATATACCTTGGATAGGCCCTAAAATTGGTCCTGTACCAGCTATATTAAGCAACTCAATTAGACTATTTTTCCACTTTTTCATTGGAACATAGTCTACTCCATCACTTTGAGCAAGTGCAGGTGTTTTTCTGTCATCTGGGTCAAATACTTTTTCACAATAAGCGCCGTATAAAGCACCTCCTATTAGTAGTATAGCCAAGCCGATTAAGAATGTTGTCATAATATCACCCCATTTATAAAATTTTTTGGATTCTGTATACATATTGTCTAAATGTGTAGGCTTATATAAAATTTAATTCTAGACAAGCTACAAATTCTATAAAGTATTAAAACTAATATAATTTCAGGAATAAATACATATACATAACCATGTACTTAGTATACATGTATTTAGTAAAATTTTCAATATTATACTAATAAAGAATATAAACAAAATTCTGATAATATATTACAAAAAAATTAAAAAACATAAAAAATAGTTTAAATAGACAAGGAAAAAAGATAAATCAATTGATAATGTAAATGTCTATATCTTAACAATATTAAGAGGTCTAAAATTATTGAAGAAAGAATAGTCAAGTGATATAATGAGTTTACAGGTGTATATACACTAGTACATATAGAAAGCGGTGCAATTATGGATAAAGATTTAACATATCAAATCAAAGAGCTAAAGAAAGAAAAAAATGCAATAATACTTGCCCATTTTTATCAACCACCAGAAATACAAGAATTAGCAGATGCAGTTGGCGACTCATATTATTTAAGTGAGATTGCTAGAGATTGTAAAGAAGAAGTGGTTGTATTTTGTGGAGTAAGATTTATGGGAGAAAGTGCTAAGATAGTATCACCTGAAAAAACTGTATTGATGCCAGTAAGTAACGCTGGGTGTGCTATGGCAGATATGGTAGATGAAGAAGGCGTGATAAAACTAAAACAACAGTATCCAAATGCTTTGGTTGTATGTTATATAAACTCTACAGCTAAAGTTAAAGCACATTGTGATGTTTCCGTTACATCGTCTAGTGCAATTAAAATATTAGAAAATATAAATAATAAAGAAATCATATTCCTTCCAGATAAAAATTTAGGAGGATATATTGCAGAGAAATTTCCAGATAAAAACTTTATATTTTGGGACGGATATTGTAAATACCATAACAATATAAAGGTAGAAGAAATAATTGAGTTAAAAGATAAGTATAAAGATGCAGAAGTATTAGTGCATCCAGAATGTAAAAAAGAGATAAGGGATTTAGGAGATTATGTAGGTAGTACATCAGGAATAATAAAATATGCTACTAATAGTGGAAATAAAGATTTTATAATAGCAACTGAAGAAGGGATATTACATGAATTAAAGAAAAAGAATCCTAATAAAAACTTTTATATTCCTGGTGGGAAAATATTATGTACAGATATGAAAAAGACAACATTAGAAAATCTATACAGTACACTTAAAAATATGGAAAATGAAGTTATTGTAGAAGATGAAATTATGGAAAAGGCTTTAAATTCACTGCTTAACATGCACAGATTAGCAGAAGGATAGAGGGATAGACTTATGAATTTAGAACAAGACGTTTTAATAGTTGGAAGTGGTGTTTCAGGATTATATTGTGCATTAAATTTAGATGAAAATTTAAATGTACTAGTAGTATCAAAATCAACAATTGAAAACAACAATACATATCTTGCACAAGGTGGAATTTCAACTGCTAGAAATATTGATGATATAGAATCTTTTGTAGAAGACACAATGAAGGCTGGACAGTATAAAAATAGAGTTGAGGCAGTTCAAGTACTCGCAGATGAATCTATAGAAAATGTAGGGCAGATAGTAGAGTATGGTATGCCTTTAGACAAAGAAAATGGAGAGATAGATTACACAAGAGAAGGAGCTCATAGTGTAAATCGAATAGTTCATAGCAAGGATAATACTGGAGAGGTTGTTTTTAAGACTCTATTAAAAGAAGCTAGAGCTAGAGAAAATATAACTCTTATAGAAGATGCCTATCTTTTAGATATATTAAAAGATGGCAATAAATGTATCGGAGCTAGAATTTTCAAGTCCCAAAAAGAGATTCATGTTTTTTCAAAAGTAGTAGTTTTAGCTACAGGTGGAATTGGTGGGCTTTTCAAAAACTCTACTAACCAAAGACATCTTACAGGGGATGGAATTGCCATAGCCCTAAGAAATAATATTAAAATAGAAAATTTAGAGTATATTCAAATACACCCTACAGCATTTTATGAAGAGAATAGTGAAGGTAGGAGAATGCTTATATCTGAATCATTAAGAGGAGAGGGAGCTAAGCTTTTAAATAAAAATAAAGAAAGATTTGTCGATGAACTTCTTCCTAGAGATGTAGTTTCAAAAGCTATTTTTGAACAAATGGAAAAAGACAATTTGCCTTATGTGTGTTTAGATGCAACGCATCTAGGAAGTGAGTACTTAATTAATAGATTTTCTTTCATTTACAATGAATGTTTAGCTAGAGGAACAGATATAACGAAAGAATATATAAAGGTATCTCCTGCACAACATTATTTTATGGGTGGGATACATGTAGATTTGGATTCAAAAACATCTATGGAAAATTTGTATGCAGTTGGTGAAATTAGTTGTACAGGTGTTCATGGAGCAAATAGATTGGCAAGTAATTCATTACTTGAAGGGCTTGTATTTTCAAAGAGAGCAGCTAAAAATATAAACTCAGTTATAGATAATATAAAAGTTAAATTTATGGATATACCAGATATGGATATAGATATAGAACAGGTAAAAAAAGAGAATAAAATATTAGTTATAAAAGAAATTGAAAGAACAAGTGAGGATTTTGGCGATGAATTATTTGATTATTGATAGAATGATACAGGATGCTTTAATAGAAGATGTTCCAAGTGAAGATATAACAACTAATTCTATTGTGGATGAAAATTCTAAATCTACTGTAGATTTAATTTGCAAACAAGATGGTATAATAGCTGGTCTAGGCGTATTTAAGAGGGTTTTTGAGATACTTGGAGATGTGGATGTAGAATTATATAAAAATGATGGTGATATGGTAAAGAATCGTGAAAAAATAGCTGTATTAACTGGTAATACTAGAAAATTACTTGTAGGAGAGCGTGTAGCATTAAATTATTTACAGAGAATGAGCGGTATAGCTACTATTACAAGTAAGTATGTTGAAAAGCTTGAAGGTACAAATACAAAGTTGTTAGATAGTAGAAAAACGATACCCAATCTTAGAATATTAGATAAATATTCTGTTAAAGTAGGTGGAGGATGCAATCATAGATTTAATTTATCTGATGGAATATTGCTTAAAGACAACCATATTGGAGCTGCTGGTGGTGTTAAGAATGCAGTTGAATTAGCTAGAAAAAACACTTCATTTGTCAGAAAGATAGAAGTAGAAGTGGAAACTTTAGATATGGTAAAAGAAGCTATAGAAGCAAAAGCAGATATAATAATGTTGGATAATATGAGTTTAGAAATGGCAAAACAAGCTGTAGATATTATAAATGGAAGAGCAATTGTAGAATTTTCTGGAAATGTAAATTTAGATACTATAGAATCTATAGGAAAAATTGGTGTGGATGTTGTTTCTGTAGGAGCACTTACACATTCTGTTAAAGCTCTTGATATAAGTATGAAAAATTTAAGAAATATATAAATTTTATATTAAAATGGATTTAGTTTAATGATATAGTAAATAAAAAATAGATTACTTAAGGGCACTATATACCTTTAAGTAATCTATTTTTTATTTACTATAATTAACGAAAATTAAAAAATAATTAAATATATATAGATAAATGCTATGTTGTATTTTGATGATATAGTTATTATCTATTTTACAGATAAATAAGAATAAACTTATAATATACTTGTATATGTAAAATTTTGTATAAATGTAAAAAATATAGGGGGAATAAAAATGAAAGTAGCGTATATTTTTAATAGTACTAATACACATAAAATTCTAGACAAAATGATAATACCACAATTGGAACAAGGAACTCACGGAGTAGATGTTTTAGGGATGTTTTTCTTTATGGATAACACCTTATTTTTATCTAAAGGTAATCCTGTAGGAGAAAAACTAAGTAAATTACATGAAAAAACAGATATGATAATAATGGCTTGTGATCAGTGTGCTATAGAGAGAGGTATAGAGAATAATTTGGTTGATGGAGCTACAATTGGATGTTTCCCAAACTTATATGCTTGTTTAGGTAGTGCAGGTGTAGACCAAGTTATAACATTATAAAATAGTGAAGCATACAATCCATAGAAAAATTTATTTTCTGTGGATTATTTTAAGTAAAAGGAAAATTATTTAGAGTAGGGGATGAATAAATGTCTAAAATTTTAGTTGAATTTATAAATACTTGACCGTCTTGTGATGAGCATGGAGTGTTTATAAAAAAAATGTCAGAAAAGTATACTGACAAATTGGAAATAAAATTATATCAAGTAGGTAAAGATTTTTCATATGTAAAAAAATATGGAATTATAACAAAAGGAACTTTAATAATAAATCAAAAAAAGAAATATGATAGATTAAATAAAGATACAATTGAAAAGGCAATAGTAGAAGCTATAAATAATAGTTAAAAATTAGGAGCAGCAAAATGAATATATTAGAAATTGTTTTAAACGGAGTTAAAGAGACTATAGTAGCTTCTATAGTTACATTGAATGGAGCATCAGGATGGCTTATGATAAGTTTTATATTGGCAGGTGTCCTTCATAATATTTTAACTCCCAAAAGGTTTCAAAAACAACTTGGAAATAAGAAATTTTCTTCGTTGATTAAAAGTACTATTTCAGGAATGTTTTTACCAATTTGCAGTTGTGGGGTAATTCCATTAGGTATAAGTATGTATTATTCAGGAGCATACTTAGGACCAGTACTTGCTTTTATGACATCAACTCCAATAATAAATCCAATAGCTGTAGTTCTTTGTCTGGGTCTTTTAGGACCTAAAGTTACAATCATTTATCTAATATCTGGTTTTTTAGTGCCGTTTTTAGTAGGATTTTTAGGAAATTGTTTTGGGAAAGAAGAATTATCTTTGCATAGTGATTCAGATGAAGACGTAATAGAATTAGAAGAAGAAAAAAGAAGTTTTATAGAAAATATGATTGATGGTCTTAAATGGTCTTTTGGAGAGTTAGCTCTTACTATTAGTAAATATGTGGTAATGGGAATGATTTTTGCAGGTTTTATAACAACAATTTTTCCAGATAGTATAATTCAAAAATATTTAGGTAACCCAGGTTTACTATCTCTTGGAAGTATAGCAATACTTGCCTGTGTCATGTATGTATGTGCTGTAGGACATATCCCATTTATAGCAGCTCTTGTTGCAAGTGGAGCAGCTCCTGGGATAGCGATAACATTTTTAATAGCTGGAGCAGCTACAAACTTACCAGAACTTATAAGTATGTTTAAACTTATTGGAAAAAGAACTGTTATTATATATTCAGTAACTTTGACACTATCCTCAATAATAATTGGATATATAACAAATCTACTTTTAGTGGACAACAATTCAGTAAATTTAGATACAACAAATTCTTCTATACAGTTGGCAAATAAACTAATGTTAAATATACCTAATAGTTTTGAATATGTGTGTACGATTTTGATTATTTTATTTGCACTTAAATCAATAATACCAAAGATGAAAGAGGTCATAGGAAATCATGCTTAAAAAGATAGTTATAATATCCTGTATAGTAGTTGCATTAATAGTTTTATCAAAAATATTGGATGATAATCTTAAAGAAGATGCCTCTATTCCAAATGTAAGTAAAGAAACATTAGAATACTTTAGAAAAAATTATAAAGAAGATATAATAACTTGTGCTGAAGAAGACTTAAATGACGATGAGAAAAAAGATTTAGTAGTTATATATAAAAAAAGCAATAGTTCAAATGAAATGGTAGTTGTAGTTTCTAATAAAAATAGCCATTATATGACAAAACCAATACCAGCACCTATAGAGAATCAAACTATAACCTTTAAAAATATTGACGATAAGCAGCCAATAGAAGTAATAGTTTCAGGTTCTAAAAATGGTAATGTAGGATATGCTATTTACAGAGTAGAAGGTAAGAAGTTTGTTGACTTATTTGGTGAAGATATGGACAAATGTTGCTAAAAATAAAAATAATACATAAAGGTGGGAATTTTAGATGAGAGTATCTAAGAAGATTCAAGCATTGATATTAGTTAGTGTAATGGGAGCATCTATACTAACAGGATGTAGTAGTAAACCAAAAGAAAAGGAAGAAGCAAAGGCTGGAAAGGATGATTATACGATAACAGTAGGGTATTATAATTGTGACCATATGACTGCTGGACCAGTAGCAGAAGCGGCAGGAATATATAAGGACTTAGGTCTTAATGTAAAAACTGTTGGAAATGGTAAAGTTCCTGAAGCTATGGCAGCAGGGAAAATGGATGCTGGTTATATAGGAACTAAAGGTCTAGTGGGAGCTATACCTAAGGGTTCGCCAATAACAATAGCAGCTAATAATCATACTGGTGGTTCTGAATATTTAATAGTTTCAAAAGATATAAAAGAACCTAAAGATTTGATAGGTAAAAAAATTGCAACAGATATGAGTGATTTTTTATGGACAAGTGATTATGGTCCAGAAACAGGTATACCAACTGACCCATCAAAATATGAAGTTGTAAATATGGATTCAGATAAAGATAAATATTTAGCTCTTAAAACTGGGAAAATACAAGCCTTTACATCTTGTGACCCTTGGGGTTCTGTAGCTGAAAATGATGGTGCAGGAAAAATAATAGCTTCTACTCAATATAAAGAAAAAGCTAATGGTAAAGAATATAACTGTTGTTCATTTTCATTAAATAAAAATTTTATAAAAGAGCATCCAGATTTAGCAAAAAAATTGGTTTTAGCCCATACAAAAGCAATAGAATATATATATATAAATCCAGCTGAAGCAGCTAAAATATTTGCAAAATATTATAATGTAGAAGAAGAAGTTGCACTTAGAACTATTTATAAAAAGACAGTTGGAGAGGGTAGAACTCTTACTTGGAAAGTTACAGGAGAAGAGTATAAAAACAATTTACAAATGTATAAGGATTTAAAGGCATTAGATGATATACCTAAATATGAAGATACAATTGATACAAGTTTATTAGATTCTTGTGGAGCTGATGATTTTGACAAATTTATAAAAGAAAAAGTTAATCCAGAGTTTCCTGAAGGTATGAGCTATGAAGATTGGAAAGCAAAGGTATTATAAATAAATGGATAATATAAAAAATATAATAATACTTTTTATCGTTATTTTGGGAAGTATATTTATAATATTTTTTAATTTTGAAGATAAAGAAGAAATAAAAGGAAAATTAAGAATAGGGGTATCCGATGATACCTCTGGTTTTGTAATAAATTATATGGAAAATAGAGATTATTTTGAAAATATAAAAGTAAGCGATATAATGGATATTTTTACAATTAATGATTGCTGAGCAAGTACAATGCAGTGGGCTCTGAGTTCAGAGGAAATAGATATAGCAATCATATGTAAAGATGCTGCAAAACAGTATGTAAATAAAAATAGTGGATTTGAAATTGTTGGTACAGTAGTTCAAAATTCAGATATATTTCTATTAAGTGACAATAATCCTAATAAAATGGGAGTTACTCAAAATAGAGATTACCAGTCAGAATTAGTGAAAAAATACTACAAGAATGTGGAAATAGCTTCCTTATTAGGGACTGCACTAGCATATGGATTAGAAAGTAATTTAGTAGATGGTCTTGTAATAGATTGTATAAAGTCGATTGGGTTAGAAGGTAAAAGAAAATCTACGACCGAATTAGGAGATTATGATACCTATGTATTAGTTGTAAGTAAAGAGTTTAAAAAAAGTAAAGCGTATAGTGATTTTATAAAACTTTACAATAAAAGTGTTGATGATTTAAATAATAAAGCTACATTTAAGAAAGCATTAAAAGAGTACAAGAATATAAGAAATATAGATATGGAGGAAATAAACAATTGGAAATTAAAATTTCTAAAGATAAAAGTGATAGATTAACTAAGAAAAAATCTGATGGTAGTATGGATATTTTATATAAAATAATACTATTAGTTATTATATTTTTAGTCTGGCATTTTGCAGCAAAAGATATAGGGAGTTCTTTGTTACTTCCTATGCCAGTAGATGTAATAAAAGGTTTCTTCTATTGTGTAACAGATGCAGAGACAGTTACGAATCTTTTTATAACATTACAGAGAGTGCTTAAAGGGTTTATGTATGCACTATTGTTTGGACTTCCAATAGGATTTATTATGGGATTTTCTAAAACTTTTGAAAGAGTTTTATCCCCAGTAGTAGATTCTGTAAGACAAGTTCCTATAATGGCATGGGTTCCTCTTACTATAGTGTGGTTTGGTATAGGAGATGGGCCAACAATATTTTTAATAGCTTTTTCAGGGGTTTTTCCTATAATTTTAAACACTATTCAGGGAGTAAGAGCGATATCAAAAGATTACTATAATGCAGCTAGAAGTATGGGAGCATCACCAATTGTGATATTTACAAATGTAATCGTTCCAGCGTCTCTTCCAGATATACTAACTGGTTCGAGAATTGCTATAAGCACAGGATGGATGTCTGTTATCTGAGCTGAGTTTATAGCTACGAGTGCCGGTCTCGGTTACTCAATGGTACAAGCCCAAACATTAATGCACACAGACGTATTAATTGGACTTATGATATTTGCAGCTTTAATAGGATTTATGATAGATAGGGTATTAAAGTTTATAAACAAAATCCTTTGTAGATGGAGGTTTGCAGATTAATGAAGTTAAGTGTAAGAGGGATAAATAAGACATTTGTAAATAATAAAGTACATACAAAGGTTTTAGAAGATATAAGTATAGATATAGATAATGGACAATTTGTTTGCCTTTTAGGACCATCAGGTTGTGGAAAAACAACTTTACTTACTATAATAGGTGGGTTTCAAAAGTCAGAAAGTGGAGACGTTTTTATAAATGATAAAAAAGTTAAAAAACCGGGAATAGATAGAGCTTTTATATTTCAAAATTATGCTTTATTTCCTTGGAAAACTATAAGAGGCAATGTCCTATTTCCTATGAAACAGCAGAAAATACCAAAGGAAAAGAGAGAAGAAATGTTAGAAGAACTTTTGGTTATGTCAGACTTGAAAGGAAAAGAAAGCCTGTTTCCTCATCAATTATCAGGAGGAATGAAACAAAGGGTAGCCATGATAAGAGCTTTAGCATGTAATCCTGAGGTATTACTAATGGATGAACCATTAGGAGCTGTGGATTTTCAAATGAGACAAAACTTACAAGAAGAACTAGAAAGAATATGGATAAAAAAGAAAATAACTGCTTTAATGGTAACTCATGATGTTGATGAAGCTGTATATATGAGTGATAGAGTTATAGTAATGTCGAGAGATAAAGGAAGAATTCTTGATGACATAAATATAGATATTCCAAGACCTAGGATTAGAGGAAGTCAAAAATATGAAGAGTACAAAAATAAATTAACTGATACTTTATCAAAGTGTTATGAGGTTTAAAGAGGAGTAGGTATGAGTCAAATAGAAAAATATAATAGTTTGGATAACACACAACAAAAAATAAGAATCTCTATTATGGATATGATAATAGATAAGGGTTCTAGTATTAAGCTTCAAGAAGCGACTGAATATATAAGTAAAAAGTTGAAGACAGAAAAACAATATATGAAAAATACACTACAATATTTTATTGATAAAAATATAATGGTTGTTGATGGAGATAGTATAAATTTTATATATCCTGTATCAGCATTGCCAACTAATCATAAAGTAACCTTGAGAGATAATCGGAGTTTTAGTGCAATGTGTGCTATAGATGCTATAGGAACTTCTTGCACATTTAACCAAGATGTAAGAATAAACTCTATTTGTAGTGCTACAGGTAAAGAAATAGAAATAGTTATAAAAAATGAAAAGATTGAGTATGTGAATAATCCGAACTTAAGAGTGCTTCATATAAATCTTGATAAGCATTCAAATTGGGCTGCTAGCTGTTGAAATATAATGAATTTCTTCTGGACGAAGAGTGATTTTGATGCTTGGACAAATGAAGCGGGATTATCAGATGATGAAGATATATATTGCTTAGATATTAATGAAGCAATAGTAGAATCCTATAAAATATTTAAACTCAAACAAAAAGTATTATTATAGATATACATATATGAAAAACTAAAAATGAACTTTAGATAAAAGTTATAGATATGGGGCTGTCTCAAAATAGAGATAAGCCTCTTTTTCATTGTTGAAATGATGAAAATATATTTGATTTCATACAAAAAAGAGTGTCTCATAAACTAAAAAGTTCATTTTGAGACACTCTCATTAAATATATTTAAACATAAAAAATATTTTTAGTTTTTTACATGATTAGATAGCTTTATTAAGTATATATTTATTTATAACCTTTGCAACTCCATTTTCATTATTAGTATCAGTAACATAATCGGCAATTTCCTTTATGCTATTGCGTGCATTTCCCATAGCCACACCAAGACCTGCATACCTTATCATGTGCTGGTCATTTTCTTCATCACCAACAGCAATAGCCTTCTCTATAGGTATATTTAGATTAGCACATAATGTTTTAAGTGCAGTTCCTTTATTAGTAGTTTTACCCAAAAATTCTAGATAAAAAGGAGCAGACCTTACTATAGTATATTTATTGAATAAATTTTTAGGTAGCTGCTGTATGATTTCTTCCAATCTTTCTGGTTCATCAACTATCATAATTTTGCAGATTTTAATAGATTCATCAATTTTATCTTTTTGTATATATTTGACTTCTATATCATTTAACTTCGCTTCATGAAGTGTATACTTACCAGGAGTTTCATTTGGTGTAATTAAATTTGTCATTGTATTTATGTGTATTTTAGTATTATATTTTTTACAAACGTTATTATATATAAAATCAAAGTCATCTAAAGTCATTTCTACATCGTGTATAATTTTCTCACTTTTAACCTCTTGAATAATGGCTCCATTAAAACATATAACGTAATCACCTTCATCTGTTAGATTTAATTGATTTAAAAGCCCTTTTACACCAGGAAGAGGTCTACCTGTTGTTATAACTACTTTAGCTCCAGCCTTTTTTGCTTCTTGAATGGATTCAAATACTTCAGGAGTAATCCTTTTTTGTGTGTTTAATATTGTTCCATCAATATCTAGTGCGATTAATTTGTACATATCAACCTCCAATAAATTATATACTCAATTTTCCTGTGAAAACGTTGACACAACTAGTGTTGAACAAAATTTCAGTGGAAAATATGATTTGTTTTGTATACTATTATATCAAGAGATAAGCAATTTAGAAAGTTTAATAATATTAATTTTTTGATAAAAATATTACTTATGTGAGATGATAATGTAAAAATTTTATTTTTGATAACTCCAGAATTGTTAATTACAAATAATGGTATCGTTTGCATATTTAATGTAAATCTATTTTGTAGAGTTAAAAGTTTTAAATAAATATATTGATGAGAATTTGTTATAGTAATTAGTTTTATATTATAAAATATTGTAATTCCATTAATCATATGTTATTATTCAACAGGGTTACAATATAAAGAATATTTAATATATATATAATAATTTATAAAACTGTGTTACATAGGATATGTAAAGCTATATCTATAAATATAATAAAATAAAGTTGTAAAGGAGTGTTTTAAATGAAATTTTCAGAGTTTAAGTATGAAAGACCCAATTATGACAGTATAAAAAAAGAGTTTTTGGGATGTGTAGAAGATATAAATAACTCTAATGACTATAAAGAGCAGAAAAAAAATATACATAAGATTAATTCATTGAGAAATAAAATAGAAACGTTGTCAAACATAGCATCAATAAGATACAGTATAGATACACTTGATAAATTCTACCAAGAAGAAAAAAATTATTGGGATGAATATATGCCTTTATATGAAGAATTAAATTCACATTTTTATAATGCAATAGTAAATTCAAATTTTAAATATGATTTGACAAAAGAGTTTGGAGAACAATTTTTCACAATAGTAGACTATTCTTTAAAAAGTTTTTCTAAAGAAGTAATAAGTGAAATGCAGGAAGAAAATAAATTGTGCTCAGAGTATACCAGACTTTTAGCATCAGCTGAGATAATGTTTGATGGGAAAATAAGAAATTTATCTGGTATGGGGAAATTCATGTATTCTAAGTGTAGAAAAACGAGAGAACTAGCAAATAAAGCGTATTATAATTTCTTTGAAGAAAATGAGTCTAAATTTGATGATATATTTGATAAATTGGTTAAAGTTAGAGATAAGATATCTAAAAAACTAGGTTTTGAAGATTTTGTAGAGCTTGGATACATTAGAATGATGAGAAGTGACTACAGAGAAGATATGATAAAAAATGTTAGAAAACAAGTATTAAAATATGTTGTTCCAATGGCCAATGAACTTTATGAAAAACAAGCTAAAAGGATTGGTCTAGAGTATTTAAGTTACATAGATGAAGGCGTGGAATTTTTAACAGGAAATGCAAGTTTAAAGGGAGATTCAAAATACATAGTTCAAAATGGTAAAACAATGTATTCTGAGTTGTCAGAAGAAACAGATGAATTTTTTAATTTTATGTTAGAAAATGAACTTATGGATTTAGAAACAAAGAAAGGAAAAGGAGCTGGAGGGTATTGCACCTATATACCAGATTACAAGTCACCATTTATTTTTTCTAACTTTAATCAAACAGCTGATGATATAGATGTATTAACACATGAAGCAGGACATGCATTTCAGTTGTATATGTCTAGATGGATTGATATGCCGGAAATTAATTTTCCAACACTTGACAGTTGTGAAATCCATTCAATGAGTATGGAATTTATAACATGGCCATGGATGGATTTATTTTTTAAAGAAGATACAGATAAATATAAATTCACTCATCTATCATCTGCAATTAAATTTATACCTTATGGAGTAATTGTTGATGAATTTCAACATTATGTTTATAAAAATCCTAATATGGATAAGTCAAAAAGAAAAGAAATTTGGAAATTTTTAGAGAAAAAATACTTACCTCATAGAAAGTATGATGATAATTCTTTTTTAGAGAGAGGTTGTTGGTGGTTTAAGCAAGGTCATATATTTAAAAATCCGTTTTATTACATAGATTATGTACTAGCTCAAATTTGTGCATTACAATTTTGGAAAAAAATGATTCAAGATAGGGATGCAGGATGGCAAGATTATATAAATATCTGTAAAGTTGGAGGAACAAAATCATTTTTAGACATTGTGAGTATGGGAAATTTGTATTCTCCATTTGATGATGACTGTATTAAATCTATTATAGGTGATGTTAAATCCTGGTTTGATGAAGTAAATGACAGCAAATTATAAAAAATTATGAGAATTTTATTGTATAAATGTAAAAAATTAAAAAATACATAAAAAATAAATATTTGTTTTAAAAATAGTCTTATTTTTAACCAATTTGATAAAATAAACCAAAAAAGGTTTGAACTTTAAAAAAAAAGAAAATACAGGAAATATGTAATATCAACACTTGGAAAAAAAAGTGAAAATGTATACAAAATACATATAAAAAAACTATTGCAAATTTTATAGAATGTTTATATACTTAAGTCAACAGAGATAGAAAAAAGCTATTTATAAAAAACACAAGGATAAATTGCTTAATTTTCAATTTTCTGAAAAAATAATAATCCGGCTGAAGAGTATGGGAGACTGCTTTATAAAAAAGCGACCGAAGGGACAAATTTAATCTTATTTACCCAAAAGATTAGATGAAATTCTCAGGTAAAGATGACTGTACTTGGACGGGGCTCTGAAAATGATTTTAACAGGGAAGGCAAATTGGGAGATTTGTTTTTCCTGTTTTTTATTTATCAAGTAATAAATAAAAGTTTGAAAGAGAGTAAAAAATGATAATAATTACAAATAATCCAAAAGTAAAAGAAGAAGTTCAAGACAGAGAAGTTTTGTTTAAAGATACAACTTATATTGGTATCTTAGAAGCAAGTAGAGATTTGATACATGAAGGGTATGAACTTTTATCTCATCCACTCTATGGGAGTGTAAAACCAAATGAAACACCTTACAGAACTGTTATACTAAAGAAAGGAAATCGTTTGGATATAAACTCTTTGACCTTAATTGAAGAAGCAATCATCACTGCAAGTAAATTTCAGAATAATAAAAAGACTCCAAAATGGACAGAAAGTGTTCAAGATGACTTTAGAGTAATTGATTATGATATATTCTATAATACAATACAAAGAATGCAGTATGAATAAATAAGTTTGTTAAAAAGTTGTTAAAGTAGCCTAAATATTAAATCTAATTTAATATTAAATAAAATGAGAAATTTAATTGGGGAGGATAAGTCAAAATGGAAAATGTGTATGACTTAGTAATAATTGGTTCAGGACCAGCAGGGCTTGCAGCAGGTCTTTATGGAGCAAGAGCAAAGTTGAAAACTCTAATCCTAGAAAAAGACAAGACTGGTGGACAAATTGTAATAACACATGAGATTGCAAATTATCCAGGGTCAGTTCCAAATGCAACAGGTCCAAGTTTAATAGCTAGAATGGTTGAACAATGTAAAGAGTTTGGAGCAGAGATGCTAAGAGACAACATTGTAGATACTGAACTAGATGGAGATATAAAAGTTTTAAAAGGGGAAAAAGCAGAATATAGAGCAAAAGCAGTAATAATAGGAACAGGAGCAACTCCAAGAAAAATTGGTTGTCCTGGAGAAAAAGAACTTACTGGTAAAGGGGTTTCATACTGTGCAACTTGTGATGCAGATTTCTTTGAAGATTTTGAAGTATTTGTTGTAGGCGGAGGAGATAGTGCATTAGAAGAAGCGATGTATTTAACTAAATTTGCTAGAAAAGTAACAATTGTACATAGAAGACAAGGATTTAGATGTGCTAAAAGTGTTGAAGAAAAAGCAAAAGCTAATCCAAAGATAGAATTTTTATTAGATACAGTAATAGAAGAAATCAAAGGTGATGGAATATTAGAGTCAGTTGTATTCAAAAACAAAGTTACTGGAGAAACTCATGAATACTTTGCAGATGAAGAAGATGGAACAATGGGAGTATTTGTTTTCGTTGGATTAGATGCTCAAACTGATTTATTCAAAGGCAAAGTTGATATGGATGAAAAAGGTTATATAATAACTGATGAAGATATGAAAACTAATATACCAGGAGTATTTGCAGCAGGAGATTGCAGATCTAAAACTCTAAGACAGGTTGTAACAGCAACTAATGATGGAGCAATTGCATCTATAGTAGCTGAGAAATATATTGACGAAAAATTTGGAAACTAGAGTCTGTAAATTAAATTCAATAAATAATATTTAAAATAAAATAAAAATTTCAAGGGGGAATAAGAAAATGTTAGATTTAGATAAGGCTACATTTGAAGAAGAAGTTTTAAATGCAGAAGGTTTTGTATTTGTTGATTTTTGGAGTGAAGGTTGTGAGCCTTGTAAAGCTTTAATGCCAGATGTTCATAAATTAGCTGAGACTTATGGAGATAAGATAAAATTCTGTAAGATGGATACAACAAAAGCTAGAAGATTAGCTATAAAACAAAAAGTATTAGGTCTTCCAACTATGGCTATATACAAAGATGGGGAAAAAGTAGACGAAGTTACTAAGGATGATGCTACAGTTTCTAATATAGAAGAAATGATTAAAAAATATCTTTAATATATTGATAAAGTATTAACATCAAAAGAAAAAATTTATTTTAGTCTGAAGATAAAAGAAAAGTGTTTTTATGTCTAAGTTTGTTAAAAAAATAATTTTAGATAAAATAATTTTTTTACAATAAATATTTTTTATTAATGAAATAAATATTTGAAACATAAAAACAGAATATAAAAATATCTTTAAGATAAGTTGTAAAATGATATAATTTTGAGAAAAACTCAAATGCATATACACAAATTAAATAACAGGAGGTGCAAGTATGCGTCTTGAATTAGGGAAAATCTTTATAAAAGATATTCAATTTGGTGATGTAACAGAAGTAAAAGATGGAGTATTATTCATCAATAAGCAAGAGATGCTACAAGAAATTGGTGGAGATGAGCACATCAAATCTATAAATATAGAATTAGCTCGTCCAGGTGAAAGCGTAAGAATAACACCTGTAAAAGATGTTATTGAGCCAAGAGTAAAAGTTGAAGGTAATGGGGGAATATTCCCAGGCATCATGTCTAAAGTTGACACTGTAGGAGAAGGAAAAACTCATGCTTTAAAAGGTGTAGCTGTTGTAACTACTGGAAAAATAGTAGGTTTCCAAGAAGGTATAATAGATATGACTGGAGAAGGAGCTAAGTACACTCCATTTTCTAAATTAAATAATGTAGTAGTAATAGCTGAACCTATTGATGGTTTAAAACAATATGCTCATGAAAAAGCTGTTAGAATGATAGGATTCAAAGCAGCAATGTATTTAGGAGAAGTAGCAAGAAATCTTACTCCAGATGAAGTTTCAGTATATGAAACTAAACCTCTTCTTGAATCAATAAAAGAATATCCAGAGCTTCCAAAAGTAGGATATGTTTATATGCTTCAGACTCAAGGTTTATTACATGATACTTATGTGTATGGAGTAGATGCAAAACAAATAGTACCAACTTTATTATATCCAACAGAATTAATGGACGGAGCAATTGTAAGTGGTAACTGTGTTTCTGCATGTGATAAAAACCCAAGTTATGTTCACATAAATAATGGGGTTGTTGAAGATTTATATGCAAGACATGGCAAAGATATAAACTTTGTGGGTGTAATTATAACGAATGAAAATGTTTACCTAGCAGATAAAGAAAGATCTTCAAACTGGACTTCTAAATTATGTAAATATTTAGGATTAGATGCAGTTATAGTTTCACAAGAAGGTTTTGGAAATCCTGATACTGACCTTATAATGAACTGTAAGAAGATAGAAATGCAAGGTGTTAAAACAGTTATAGTTACAGATGAATATGCTGGACGTGATGGAGGTTCTCAATCACTTGCAGATGCAGATGTAAGAGCTGATGCTGTTGTAACAGGTGGAAATGCTAACCAAGTTGTAGTGCTTCCTAAGCTAGATAAAGTAATTGGTCATTTAGAAGTAGTGGATGTAATAGCTGGTGGTTCTGATGGAAGTTTAAAAGCTGATGGAACTATTGAAGTTGAAATCCAAGCTATAACAGGTGCAACTAATGAAACAGGATTTGGTCATTTAACTGCTAAAGGATATTAAAAAGTATTCCATTAAACGATTGAGTAATGTTAATTAAACATATTATAGATATATTATAATAAGTGTTATAGATGTAAAAAAATATATTAGAAATATAATAAGGAGGATTATTATGAGTTTACTTAGTAATAAAAAGGTTCTTATAATAGGTGACCGTGATGGTATACCAGGACCTGCGATAGAAGAATGTGTAAAAACAGTAGAAGGAGCAGAGGTTGTTTTCTCATCTACAGAATGCTTTGTCTGAACAGCTGCTGGGGCTATGGACTTAGAAAATCAAAACAGAGTTAAAGATGCTGCTGATAAATTCGGAGCTGAAAATGTTGTGATTTTACTAGGTGCTGCTGAAGCCGAAGCTGCAGGTCTTGCAGCCGAAACAGTAACTGCTGGAGATCCAACTTTCGCTGGACCACTTGCTGGAGTTGCCTTAGGATTAAGTGTTTACCACGTTGTTGAGGAACCAATAAAATCATTATTTGATGAAAGTGTATATGAAGACCAAATAAGTATGATGGAAATGGTTTTAGAAGTTGAAGAAATAGAAGAAGAAATGTCTGGTATAAGAGAAGAATTTTGTAAATTTTAATGCCTAAAAGCAAAAGGGGTGAAACTAAAAGATGGGAAAACTAAAAGCAGTACATTATATTAATCAGTTCTTTGCTGGTATAGGTGGAGAAGAGAAAGCTGATACTAAGCCACATGTGGCAGAAACTTTACCTCCAATAAGTTTACAACTTGATAAATTATTAGGTGAAGATATTGAAATAGTTGGAACGGTAGTTTGTGGAGATAGCTATTTTAATGAAAATATTGATAGTGCAAGTGAAGAAGTTTTATCAATGGTAAAAGGTTTTGAACCACAACTTTTCATAGCTGGTCCTGCATTTAATGCTGGTAGATATGGAGTTGCTGCTGGAACAATAACTAAAGTTGTAAAAGATGCTTTAAATATACCAGCTTTAACAGGTATGTATATTGAAAATCCAGGAGCAGATATGTTTAAAAAGGATGTTTATGTAGTAGAAACTTCTGATTCTGCAGCAGGTATGAGAAAAGCACTTCCTAAGATAGCTAAACTTGCAGTAAAACTTGCTAATGGAGAAGAAATTGGAACTCCTAAAGATGAAGGATACATAGCTAGAGGAATAAGAGTTAACTACTTCCATGAAGACAGAGGTTCTAAGAGAGCTGTTGACATGTTAGTTAAGAAAATAAAAGGTGAACCGTTTGAAACTGAATACCCAATGCCAAACTTTGATAGAGTTGACCCAAGTAAAGCTATAAAAGATTTATCAAAATGCAAAATAGCTTTAGTTACTTCTGGTGGTATAGTTCCAAAAGGAAATCCAGATAGAATAGAGTCTTCTTCAGCTTCTAAATATGGAACTTATTCTATAGCAGGAGTTATGGATTTAACAGAAGAGACTTATGAAACTGCACATGGTGGATATGACCCAGTGTATGCAAACTTAGATGCAGATAGAGTATTACCTGTTGATGTTCTTAGAGATTTAGAAAAAGAAGGTGTAATTGGAAAATTACATGAGACTTTCTATACAACTGTAGGTAATGGTACATCTGTTGCAAATTCTAAAAAGTATGCTTCTGAAATTGGAGCAGCATTAGTGGCTGATGGTGTAGATGCAGTAATCTTAACTTCTACATGAGGTACTTGTACTCGTTGCGGTGCAACGATGGTAAAAGAAATAGAAAAAACTGGACTTCCAGTAGTTCATATGTGTACAGTAGTACCTATTTCATTAACAGTAGGGGCTAATAGAATAGTTCCAACTATAGCAATACCTCATCCACTTGGAAATCCAGCACTTGACCCTACAGAAGAAAAAGCCTTAAGAAGAGGCCTTGTAGAAAAAGCATTAAATGCTTTAACTACAGAAGTAGATGGTCAAACAGTATTTGAAAAATAAAAATAACACACATACATTATATAGGTAAAAATATAAACACACACTAAAAATAAAAAATAACTATACACAAAAAAATAATATAGATTTCATGAATGGATAAATTGGAGTTATTCATTCATGAAATCTTAAAAAATGCCAAAATACATAAAAATAATAGAATTAAATATACAATAATAAAAATAGAATAATTAGAGTTTTTAATGAGATTAAAAAATAAGTGTTCATAAAATTTATGGAGGTGCACAAAATGACTTATCCAGTTTTAAAAGGGGCAGGCTATGTACTTATTCATACTCCAGATATGATAGTGCAAAATGGAAGTACTTGTACAGTTGAAAGAGCAACAAATCCAGATTCAGAATTTTTAAAAGAAGTAAGTAGTCATATAAGAAGTTACGAAGATGTAGTTAACTACATGCCAAATCAAGTTTATATAGGAAATAGAAGACCAGAAGAATTAAGAGATTTACCAATGCCATGGTGTGAACAAAAGATTGAGGGAACTAGAAATGGTAAATTTGGAGAAATAATGCCTCAAGATGAGTTCATAGCTTTAATGCAAATAAGTGATGCATTTGATTTAGTAAAATTATCACAAGAATTTATTGATGAAGTAAAACCAAAAATTGAAAATAACTACCCTGAAATTGCACCATTTGTAGGCAAATTAAAGGGTGATGATATAGAAGAAGGTAAAGAATTAGTAGCAACACACATAGCAGAAGGATTATACCATGATGGAAAATTCGTTGGTTATGTAAAAAGAGCACATGACGTAGATGTTAACTTAAATGCCCATACAATGTTTGAAAATCTAGTAGTAAAAGCATCTGGAGTTTTATCTGCTATTCAAATGCTAAGACATAGCAAAATAGACCCTGCTGAAATAGATTATGTTATTGAGTGTTCAGAAGAAGCTTGTGGAGATATAAACCAAAGAGGTGGAGGAAACTTTGCTAAATCAATAGCTGAGATAGTAGGACTTCAAAATGCAACTGGCTCTGACACAAGAGGATTTTGTGCAGCACCAACACATGCATTAATTCAAGCAGCAGCTTTAGTAAAAGCTGGAATACATAAAAATGTAATGGTAGTAGCTGGTGGAGCAAGTGCTAAACTTGGAATGAATGCTAAAGACCATGTTAAAAAAGGTCTTCCTGTACTTGAAGATGTTGTTGGAGGATTTGCAGTACTTGTATCTGAAAATGATGGTGTAAATCCAGTTATAAGAACGGATTTAACAGGTAAGCATACTGTTGGAACTGGTTCTTCACCTCAAGCAGTTATGACAGCACTTATAACTTCAGGTCTTGATAGAGCTAATTTAAAAATAACAGATGTTGATGTATATTCAGTTGAAATGCAAAACCCAGATATAACTAAGCCAGCAGGAGCAGGAGATGTTCCAGAAGCAAACTACAAAATGATAGGAGCACTTGCTGTTAAGCGTGGAGATTTAGAAAAGAAAGCGTTAAAAGATTTTGTTTCTAATAAAGGATTACCAGGATGGGCACCAACTCAAGGTCATATACCATCAGGAGCTCCTTATATAGGATTTTTAATAGATGATTTAACTACAGGAAATAGAAATAGAGCTATGATAGTTGGAAAAGGTAGCTTATTCTTAGGAAGAATGACTAACTTATTTGATGGAGTATCTTTCATAGCTGAAAGAAATACAGGTATTATTGAAGAAACTTCAGGAATATCTAAGGATGAAATTAAGAAGATAATAGCTGAATCTATGAAAAAACTAGCATTAGATATGTTAGAAGAATAGGGGTGAGGATATGTCAAAAAAAGTAATCGCAGATGTATTCTTAGAAGTAGCTAATGCAATAGAAAGCGGCGAATTTGGCAAGAAAGTAAAAATTGGTGTGACTACACTTGGAAGTGAACATGGTGTAGAGAACATGGTTAATGGTGCACAATTAGCAAAATCTAATTTATTTGATATAGTACTTATTGGACCAAAGGTGGAAACTGACCTTGAAGTGGTTGAAGTTAATGATGAAAAAGAAATGCATGTAAAAATGGAAGAATTATTAGATTCAGGATATATTGATGCTTGTGTTACTATGCATTACAATTTTCCAATAGGAGTGTCTACAGTAGGTAGAGTAATAACTCCAGCAAAAGGAAAAGAAATGATACTTGCAACAACAACAGGGACAAGTGCCACTAATAGAATAGAAGCAATGGTAAGAAATGCTATTTATGGTATTGTTACAGCAAAATCAATGGGTAATAAATGCCCAAAAGTTGGAATACTTAATGTTGATGGAGCAAGACAAGTTGAGAAATGTTTAAAAGAATTAAAAGATAATGGATATGATATGGAATTTGCTGATTCAATTAGAGCAGATGGTGGATGTGTAATGAGAGGTAATGATTTACTTGTGGGTGCACCTGATGTTATGGTTACTGATACGTTATCTGGAAATATATTTATGAAAGTATTCTCTTCATATACTACAGGTGGGGATTATGAAGCTCAAGGATTTGGATATGGTCCTGGGGTTGGAGAAGACTATGATAGAAAGGTACTTATAGTATCAAGAGCATCAGGTTCTCCAGTAGTAGCAAATGCGTTAAAATATGCTTATGATGTTGTAAAGGGAGATATAAGTAATGTTGCAAGAAATGAATTTGCAAAGGTTAAAAAAGCAAAATTTGATGATATTATAGTATCTCTTACTAAAAAAGAAGTTAAAACTGAGAAAGTAGAAGTTAAAATGCCAGATAAAGAAGTTGTTACTCGTCAAATAGCTGGTGTTGATATAATGGATTTAGAAGATGCAGTGTCTGAGTTATGGAAAAATGGAATCTATGCTGAAAGTGGTATGGGTTGTACAGGTCCGATAGTTTTAGTAAATGAAGCTAAAGGGGATTTAGCAGTTGAAACTTTAGTTAAAGCTGGATATACTGCAAAATAAATATAAATTATACATGTAAATGAAGAACATATAGTTATAGTCTTTTAGGTTATAAGTATATGTTCTTTTGAGTCTGGAAATATTTATGTGTATTCTTTAAATAAAAATTTATTTTTTAAGTGATAATTAAACATTTATTTGTAAGGCTATGGCTTTAAAAATCATAGCCTTATTTTGATATTTTTTCCATTTT